>JBDGQF010000244.1:0-4575 GCA_042219255.1 Halobacterium sp.
TCGTCTTCTTCGCTGAGGTCGACGAGGCTGTCGCGGAAGTAGTCGTAGGTGTCGACGTCGTTGAAGGTGACGCAGGGGCTGAAGCAGTTGACGAGGCTGAAGCCGTCGTGTTCGATGGCTTCCTTCACGATTTCGGTGTGGCGCATGGCGTCCGAGGAGAACGACTGCGCGATGAAGGAGCCGCCGGCGGACATCGCGAGCGCGAGCGGGTTGACTGGCGGCTGCTTCGGGCCTTCGGGCGTGGTGGAGGTCTCGAAGTCGGGGCGGCTGGTCGGGGACGCCTGGCCCTTGGTGAGGCCGTAGATGCGGTTGTCCATGACGACGTACGTGATGTCGACGTTCCGGCGGACGGCGTGGATGAAGTGGCCGACGCCGATGCTGTAGCCGTCGCCGTCGCCGCCCGCGACCATCACTTCGAGGTCGGGGTTGGCGAGTTTGACGCCGGTGCCGACGGGGAGCGCGCGGCCGTGGACGCCGTGGAGCGCGTACGACCGCATGTACGTCCCGATTTTGCCGGAGCAGCCGATGCCGGCGACGACGAACGTGTCGTCGGGGCTGTTGCCGGTCTCCGCGAGCGCTTTCATCATGCCGTTCATGGTGCCGAAGTCGCCGCATCCGGGGCACCACGTCGGCTGTTTGTCGGACTTGAAGTCGGTGAATCGGACGTTCTCTGAGCTCATTGTGTTAGGCCTCCAGGGTCTCCTTGATGTTGGCTGCGAGTTCGTCGGCCTTGAAGTCGACGCCGTCGTACTTGTTGATTCGTTTCACGCGTTCGAGGACGTCGTGTTCGACGACGTCCGCGAACTGGCCGGTGGCGTTGGCCTCGACGACGACCACGTCGCTCGCAGCCTGGACGTCCTCGGTGAGGTCGGGGCGCGGGAAGATGTACGGCACGGAGATGACGCGCACGTCCACGTCGTCGAGGTAGCCGAGCGCTTCGACGATGGTACCCTCGTTGGAGCCCCACGAGATGACGAGGTTGTCGGCGTCCGGGTCGCCGAACTCGCGGTAGTCGAAGCCCTCCTGTTCTCTCGCGGTCTCGACTTTCTGGTAGCGTTTGTCGACCTGTTCGACGCGGACGTCCGTGTCTTCGGTGCGGCGCCCGAGTTCGTCGTGTTCGAGGCCGGTGGACATGTGGACGCCGCCCTCGGTGCCGGGGACGGCGCGCGGGCTGACGCCGTCGGCGGTGACGGCGTGGGGCTTGAACTGGTCTTTCTCGTTCTGCCACTTCGAAATCTCGCTCTCGTCGACGAGTTTCCCGCGGTCGATTTCGACTTCGTCCATGTCGAACTCGTCCGGTTCGTACGTGCGTTCGGTGACCGCCATCGAGAGGTCGGCGGTGAGGTAGACCGGGACCTGGTACTTCTCGGCGAGGTTGAACGCTTCGACGGTCTTGTGGAAGCACTCCGCGACCGACGTGGGCGCGAGGACGAACCGCGGAATCTCGCCGTGGCCGCCCTTCAGCATCATGTTGAGGTCGCCCTGTTCTTGCTTGGTCGGCATCCCCGTGGAGGGGCCCGACCGCATGACGTTCGTGATGACGAGTGGGGTCTCGCTGGTGGCGACGAGGCCGAACGTCTCCGCCATGAGGTCGATGCCGGGGCCCGAGGTCGCGGTCATCGCGCGGGCGCCCGCTCTGGCGGCGCCGAGCGCGAGGTTGATGGCGGCGAGTTCGTCCTCCGCCTGGACGACGTGGCCGCCGAACTGTTCGATGCGGCCGGTGAGGTACTCCATGACGTCCGTCGCGGGCGTGATGGGGTAGCCGGCGTAGAACCGGCAGCCGGCGGCGATGGCGCCCATGCCGATGGCTTCGTCGCCGTTCAGGAGGACGTAGTCGTTGTCCGTGGTCTCCAGTTCGTAGGGCGTGGTGACGTCGAGTTCGTCTTCGACGTACTCGTAGCCGAGGCGGGCGGCCTGCTTGTTGTTCTCGACGATGCTCTCGCCCTTGCTGCCGAAGCGCTTCTCGAGGGACTCGTCGAGGTTATCGATGGGGAAGTCGGTGACGGCGCAGACGGCGCCGAGCGCGACGATGTTGCGCATGATGGCGCCGCCGGCGTCCTCCGCGAGGGACTTCAGGGGGACGTCGAGGCCGACGGTGTCGTCGGGCGCTTCGAAGTCCGAGAACTCGGTGCGGTCGCCGTCGTAGATGATGATGGAGTCCTCGTGGAGTTCGTTCAGGTTCTCGTCGACGGTGCGCTCGGTGAGCGCGATGAGGACGTCGAGTCGGTCGACGACGCTCTGCACGCGGTCGACGGACGTCCGCACCTTGTAGGCGGTGTAGCCGCCGCGGATGCGAGAGGCGAAGTCCTTCGAGGTGAAGACGTGCCGGCCGGCGCGGGACAGCGCCTGCGCGAAGATTTTCCCGGTAGACGCGATTCCATCGCCGGCTTCGCCGCCGATGGCCCAGTTCAGGTCGTCGTGCATGTGTCTGCGGGTAGCCACGCCCCCAGCAAAAAGGCTTCTGAAGGCGTACGCCCCTGCGAAACGGCCGGATTTCCCGGGCTGGTGCGGAGAACTGGACGTTCGTCCACCTGCCCTGGCTGGGGCGTGATGGACGGCTGTTCAGCGCGCGCGTTGCGCCCGCGTGTAGAGTACCGGTGCGGTGTCGGCAGCGGAGATTTCTGCAGCTATGGACACCGGCGGCGGCCACCGGCGCAGCCTCGACGGCCGGAAGCGGCCGGTCTCGCTGGGAGTCGGCGGCGCTGGCTGGCGCGCGCGCCCGGAAGCGAATCCATTTCAGCGGCCGGCGTCAACGCCGGGGCATGGACGAGACAGCAGTCACAGTGCGGGCGGTCTCCGAGGCGGGGCCGGACACGGTCGCCGTGGAGTTCGAGACGCCGGCCGGCTTCGAGGCCGAACCCGGCCAGTTCGTGCAGGTGTTCGGCGAGTTCGACGGCGAGCGCGAGGGTCGGTTCTACACGCTGTCGTCGCCGGACGTCGAGGAGACGTTCGAGATTACGGTCGGCGTCGACCCGGAGGGGACGCTCGGGCCGTACCTCGCCGCACGCGAGGCCGGCGACGATGTCGTGATGTCCGGGCCGTTCGGCGACGACTACTACGAGGGCGAGGCCCGCGTCGTCGTGCTCGCGGGCGGGCCCGGCGTCGGGCCGGCGGTCGCCGTCGGCGCCCGCGCGCTCGCGGAGGGCGCGGACGTCACCGTCGTCTATCAGGACGACCAGCCAGTCCACGAGAACCGTCTCGCCGCGCTGTCCGCGGCGGGCGCGCGCGTCGTGTTCGTCGGAGATGACGTCGCCGGCGCGGTCCGGTCGCTGACGGGCGCGCCGGAGGGCGTGCCGTTCGTCTACGGGTTCGCGGACTTCTGCGAGGCGGCCGTGGACGCGCTGGACGCCGCGGGGTTCGACGTCGACGCCGCGAAAGTCGAGAGCTTCGGCCCGGCGCCCTGAGCGGGGCGGCCCGCCAGCGTCCCGGGTTTCGGTCGCACGCTCCGAGGCCAAACGAACTATACCGGAGGACTCCTACACTCCCTCCGTGTCGACTCCTGGTGGTCGAGACCACGGCCGGCGACTCGCGAGTCTGGAACGCGAGTACGGCGCGTTCGACGTCGTCGAGGAGGAGACAGTCGTCCCGCGGGCCGTCTACACCGACTGCCTGCAGGCGGCCGAAGCCGGGTCGCTGGGCGGCGCCCGCGTGTTCCTGTTCCACGACGGCGAGGTGCTCCTGGTGCGGTACCGCGACCAGTCAGACACCTGGGACCTCCCGGGCGGCCCGACGGAGCGCGGCGAGTCGTTCGCGGACACGGCGGAACTGCGCGTCCTCGAGGACGTCGGCGTGTCGTGCTCGCTGACTGGCATCGACCGCGTGCTAGAACAGACGTTCGCGCTGGTGGAGGGTGGGGACGGCGTCACCGGCTACTGGGTGTTCTTCGAAGCGGAGGCGCCGTCGACGGAGTTCGAACCGTCCGAGGACGTCCTGGAGGCCCGCTGGTTCGACGTCGACGACGTCCCGGGGCCGATAGGCCCGCACGTCGAAGCGCGCCTCGGCGGCGACTGACCGCGGCGTCCGCGGCCGCTCTGGGTCAGTGCTGGACGAACTCGATTAGCGCGCCGCCCGTCGATTTAGGGTGGAGGAACGCGACGTCGTGGCCCCACGCGCCGTCCCGCGGTTCGTCGTCGATGAGGTCGACGCCCGCGTCGCGCGCCGCCTCCAGTGCCGCGTGGATGTCGTCGGTGGCGAGCGCGACGTGGTGGATGCCTGGGCCGTGCCGGTCGAGGTAGGACGCGATGGTGGTGTCGTCGTCGACGGGCTCGAGCAGTTCGAAGTAGCCGTCGCCGTCCAGGTCGAGGAAGACGACGCGCAGGCCGCTGAACGTCTCCTCGTGGACGACGGGCGCGTCGAACAGCGACTCGTACAGTGCCGCGAGGCCGGAGGCGTCGTCCGTGGCGACGCCCGCGTGGTCGAAGTGCACGCGTAACGCTGTCCGGCCGGCGGCCATAACTCCAACGGAGCGGCAGTCGCGCGCCAGCGCCGCGCCCGCGCCGCGACGCCCTCAGACCGCGGCGCCCGGCTGGTGTTCGCCGTAGACGTCCCGGAGCGCGTTACAGATTTCGCCGACGC
>JBDGQF010000250.1:0-4568 GCA_042219255.1 Halobacterium sp.
CTCGCGGCGTCGCTGATGAGTCACTGGTACTCGACGGAGAAGTCCCGCGAGCAGTCCCGGGAGCGCCTCGCCGAAGTGCGGTCGCGCGCCGACGAAATCGACGACCTGGAGGCCGAGCGCGCGGAGGCGCAGCGACTCAAGCGGGAGGCCGAGGAGGTGCAGGCGGCCGCGCAGGCGAAACGCGAGGAGGTCGAGCGGTTGTACGACCGCCTGGAGTCGACGGCCGACGCGTACAGCGCGACGATGGCAGAGGCGGCGGCCGGCGACCTGAGCGTGCGCATCGACGCGGACGCGGAAAGCGACGCGATGGCCCAGATTGCGGCGTCGTTCAACGAGGTCGTCGAGGAGACGGAGGCGGCGGTCCGCGAGATTCAGGGGTTCGCGGCTGCGGTCGGCGAGGCGACCGAGGAGGCGTCGACGGGCGCGTCGGCGGCGGAGCGCGCCAGCGACGAAGTCAGCAAGTCGGTCCGCGCCATCGCGGACGGCGCGTCCGAGCAGCGCGAGATGCTGGAGACGGTCTCCGGGGAGATGACCGACCTCGCGGCGACGGTCGAGGAGGTGGCGGCGTCCGCGGAGACGGTCGCCGACCGGTCGCACGAGACCGCACAGATTGCCGAGGCAGGCGAGGCGACCGCCGAGGAGGCAATCGAGCAGTCACGGGAGGCCCAGGACGCCGTCGCGGCGACGGTCGAGCACGCGGAGTCTCTGGACGACCAGATGGCGGCAATCGGGGAGATTGTCGACCTCATCGGTGACGTCGCCGAGCAGACGAACATGCTGGCCCTGAACGCGAACATCGAGGCGGCGCGCGCCGGCGAGAGCGCGGCCGGCGCGTCCGGCGACGGGTTCGCGGTGGTGGCGAACGAAGTCAAGCAGTTGGCGGCGGAGACGCGGGAGTCGGCGGACGAAATCGAGGCGCTCATCGAGGAGACGCAGGCGAGGACGTCGACGGCCGTCGCGGAGGCGCGCGGCGCGGCGGCGTCGATGGACGACGGCATCGAGGCGGTCGAGGAGGTGCTGGCGGCGTTCGAGCGGGTCGCGGAGAACGCCGAGGAGACCGACACCGGCGTCCAGGAGATTAGCGCGACGACCGACGACCAGGCCGCAAGCACCGAGGAGGCGGTGTCGATGGTCGAGGAGGTCGCGGACATCAGCGCGTCGACGGCCACCGAGACCAGTGACGCGGCGGACGCGGCGGCGGAGGGCGCGGACGCGGCGTCGAGCGTGGCGGAGCGCGTGTCGTCGCTCAGCGACCGCGCAGACGAGTTGGAGCGCGTCCTGGCGAAGTTCGAGGTATCCAGGAGCGGGGCGACCGACGTCCGCGGGGGCGTGCCTGGTGGCGCCGGGCCCGCCGTGAACGACGGCGGTCTGCCGGAGTGACGTGGCTGCCGGGACGAAAACCTACCGCAGCTATTCTACCTATTGCCCTGGATTCTCTGCGGCTGGGCGTTCACTCGCCGGTCGTCCGGCACTCGTAGAGGACGGTCGGCCGCATCTCGAGTTTGACTTCGCCGTCCTGGTCGGTGACGGTCTGGTCGAGCGTGACGATGCCAGTGCTCGGGTTGCTCTCCGAGCGCCGCGTCGCCACGACTTCCACGCGGACGGAGAGTTCGTCGCCCGGGACCGTGGGGTTCGGCCAGCGCAGTTCCTCGATGCCGACGGCGCCGAGGCCGGCGGCGTCCTGGTAGTGGCCGTCGACGACGAGTCGCATCGCCATCGAGCACGTGTGCCAGCCCGAGGCCGCGAGGTCGCCGAAGTGGGACTCCTCGCGGGCGCGCTCGGGCTGCGTGTGGAACCACTGGGGGTCGTACTGTTCGGCGAACTCCAGGATTTCGGCTTCCGTCACCTCGTACGTGCCGAACTCCATCACGTCGCCCTCGGAGATGTCCTCGAAGTACGTAGTCACGTCCGGTGCTTCGACGGGGGGCGCGTAATCCCTTGGGTTTCCGGAAGGACTGCGTCAGTGCGACCGGACGGCGTCGGCGGTGGTGACGACGACGTCGGAGAGCGCGTCGCGTTCGAGGAGCGCGAACCCGATGAAGATGGCGGCGAAGCCGGCGACGGCCTGCGAGTCGACGACCTGGCCGAGCAGCAGCCATCCCATCATCGCGGCGACGACGGGTTCGAGGTAGCCGACGAGGTGGAGTTCCTGCGCGCCGATGCGGTCGAGCAACTCGAAGTACAGCAGGAAGCCGACGCAGCCGGCGACCAGCGTGAGGTAGACGAGGCTGGCGACGGCGGGGAGCGTCCACTCGACGCCGGCGAGGGATTCGCCGCGCGCGCCGGCGCCGACCCAGAGGACGACCGACCCGGTGAGCATCGCCCAGGCTTCCATCGTCTCGACGGGGAGGTCGGTGGAGAGCGGGCGCGCGAGGACGGCGCCGAGCGCGAACGCGACTGCGCCAGCGAACACGAGCGCGACGCCGAGCAGGTCGGTGTCGCCGGTGCCGGGGGACGCGACGATGACGACGCCGGCGAACCCTGCGGCGAGGCCGAGGCCCTCGACGACGTCGATGTCGCTGTTCAACAGGACTGCCGCGAGGCCCGCCGTCAGGACAGGCGAGAGGCTGACGACGATGGCAGCGATTGCGCCGGAGACGCGGAGTTCGCCGAGGTACAGCAGGCCGTGGTAGACGGCGATGACGAGCACGCCGGCGACGGTGGCGGCGAGCCACTCTTCCTTGCCGCGCGGGCGCCACCGGTCGGTGGTGGTGGCGGCGTACGCGAGGATGATGAAGCCGGCGGCGGTGTACCGCATCGCGGCGAACGAGAGCGCTGGCACGCTGTGCAGTCCGATTTCGATTGCCGGGAACGACGTCCCCCAGATGACGCCCAGGGCGAGGAACATGAGCGCGGCGGGGGAGACGCCGAACCGGGTGCGTCCGTAGTTCATGTAGGCACGAATAGCCGAGAGTATATTAGAGTTTTCTTCAAAGAATCTCGTAGAAACTGAGTAAAACCACAATATAACGATTGGTCATTGCGTTCTCGAACAATCTCGCCGGGTGGTGTGTGCCGCCGACTCCCACAACCTTAACCTCGCGCCCACCGACTTCGGGACTGATGGACGAACGCGACGTACGCCTCCTGAAAGCCATCTCGGACCTCGGCACGGGCAGCCCCGAAGAACTCCACGAGGAGACCGGCATCCCCGTGTCCACGATTCACTACCGACTGAACAACCTCCGCGAGGACGGCGTCGTCGAGAACGACCTCTACGACCTCGACCTCGACGAACTCGGCCTCGGCGTCACCGTCGTCCTCGACGTGTACACGGACTATGAGGGCGGCCACGAGGCCGTCGCGGAGAAAATCAGCAGTATCGAGGGCGTCACGCAGACGTTCTTCACGATGGGCGAGACCGACTTCGTCGTCGTCGCGCGCCTCCCGCACTCCGACGACGTCGAACGCCTCATCTCGGACTTCGAGGCCGTCCCGGAGGTCGACCGCACGAACTCCACGTTCGTCATCTCCCGCGAGAAAGACACGCCGCGCCCGCTCCAGAGCTACGGCGTGGACACGCTCGTCGACGAACTCGCCGACGAGTAGCTAGGCGCGCCGCTGAATCTCCTCGCGCAGCACCTCGCTGACGAGGTCGCCGTCCGCCTTCCCGCGGAGCGCGCCCATGCACTCCCCCATCAGCGCGGAGAACGCGCCCATGCCCTCTTCCTCGACCTGCTCGCTGTTCCGCTCGATGACCTCCACGACCGCCTCCCGCACCTCGTCCTCGGCCGCGGAACCCAGGCCGAGGTCGTCCGCGAGTTCCGCGGGCCCGCGCTCTGGCTGTTCGGCGAGCGCCGTCAGCAGTTCAGGGACGCCCTCCTGGGCGAGTTCGCCCTCGGCGACCAGGCTGAACACGCCGCGGAAGTGGTCGTCGGTCAACTCCTCGACCGGTACGTCGTCGCGGCGCAACTCGGTCACCGTCGACTCCAGGGTCTGCGCGACGAGCGTGGCGTCAACGCCCGCTTCGACCTGCTCCTCGAACAGCGGCCACCGCCGCCCGAACGCCACCTGCTCGGCCAGCCCCGCGTCCAGGCCGTACTCGTCCTGGTAGCGCTCGACCTTCTCCGTGAGGAGTTCCGGCGTCTCCACGTCCGACGGGTCTGGGTCGACCGGCGGCACGTCCGTCTCCGGGTACATGCGCGCCGCGCCCGGGAGCGGCCGCAGGTAGCGGCTCGTCCCGTCGTCGTTCGCGCCGCGCGTCTCCTCCGGCACGCCCTCGATTGCCGTCGCCGCGCGCTCCGCGACGGCGTCGATGGCGCCCGTCGCCACGTCCGGGTCGTCCGCGACGATTGCGACCGCGTCCCCCTCGCCGGCGCCGACGGCGTCCCGGAGAGCCTCGACTTCGTCCGCTGTGACGCCGTACGCCGGCAGTTCGTCCGTGTGGAAGATGCCGCCCGCGCCGTGGCGCTTCGCGTGGTCGGAGAACTCCGTGCCGAGGCGCCGGTCGTCCTGGAGTTCCCGGCCGACCAGGCCGTCGAACCCGTACAGCGGGACGGCGTACACGACGCCCTCCGAGTCCAGCGCGCCGCGGATGACGCCGGAGCCAGTGTCCTCGAACACTCCGG
>JBDGQF010000391.1:0-4561 GCA_042219255.1 Halobacterium sp.
ATCGCGCGCGTCCTCCCGTTCGGCCCGCTCGCCGACCCCGCCGGCGCGTTCCTCGCCGCGTTCCTCGTCGCGAACTTCGTGCTCGCGACCACCGCCGTCGCCGGCCCGTGGGCGAAACGCAAAATCGCCGCCGACTTCTGGGGGAAAATCGGCCCGAACCGCCACGGGCCCTACGGCGTCCTCATCGTCGTCGCCGACGCCGTCCGCCTGCTCGCCAAGGAGAACATCGTCCCCGAGGGCGCCGACCGCCCCGCGTTCGACCTCGCACCGCTCGTCATGGCGTTCAGCGCGCTGCTGGGGTTCGCGGTCGTCCCGATGGGGACGCTGTTCGGCGTGCGAATCCAGCTCGCCGACCCCGAAGCCGGCCTCGTGTTCGTGTTCGCCGTCGCGTCACTCGCGAGCGTCGGCATCCTCATGGCCGGCTACGCCTCGAACAACAAGTACAGCCTCGTCGGCGGCCTGCGCGCCGTCGCGCTCACCATCGCCTACGAGATTCCGCTCGTCGTCACCGCCGCCAGCGTCGTCCTGCTCGCCGGCACCCTCCAGCTCGGCGGCATCGTCGACGCCCAGGCAGACCCGCTGTTCTCCGTCGCCGGCGTCACCGTCCCGTCCTGGTACGCGTTCGTCAACCCGTTCGCGTTCGCGCTCATGCTCGTCGCGAACCTCGCCGAAGTGGGCCGCAACCCCTTCGACCTCGCGGAAGCCCCCCAGGAACTCGTCGCCGGCATCATGACCGAGTACTCGTCGGTGTACTTCACGCTCATCTACCTCAGCGAGTTCGTTCACATCTTCCTCGGCGGCGCCGTCATCACCACGCTGTTCCTCGGCGGGCCCGCCGGCCCCGTCCTCCCAGGGTTCGTCTGGTTCGTCGTGAAAATCTGGGCGGTGTTCCTGTTCACGCAGTGGATGCGCGCGACGATGCCGCGAGTGCGCGTCGACCAACTGCTCGGCATCGGCTGGAAGGGTCTGCTCGTGCTGTCGTTCGTCAACCTCGTCGTCACCGCGGTGATTGCCGGTCTCACCGCGTGAGGCGTCCCTACGCCTGGAGTTCGTGCTCGGGCACGACCTCGACGTCGACCTCACCCGGGTCGACGCCGATGCGCGCGAACTGCGTGCGGACGTGCTCGCGGGCGGCGTCCAGCGCCTGCTCGCGCGTGTCGAACCCGCGCGGCATCGGCGTCTCGAACGCCACGTTCACGTCCCGGCCCTCGACCTCCTGGACGCTCCCGCCGCTCTCCACCGCGTAGAACTCGTCGCACACCCAGACGTAGGGCGCGGCCTCGTCGGGCGCGCCCTTGAACGACGGCGACTCCTCGCCGCGCTCGTACAGCGTCCCCGTCAGGGTCGTCCCGCCCGCCGAACCGCGCACCAGCAACATAGCTCGGGGTAGGGAGCGGACGGGCATAAGCCCGTGGCACACCCGCTACCACGCGCCAGCACTCGCCGGCAGTCCACGCGGACCGTCAGGCGACGGCGTCGACGAGCGCGTCCCGGACGTCGTCGGTGGTCGCCGCGACGTACAGGCCGTCTCCGGGCCGCGCGACGGACGCGCCGGCCTCGGACGCGAGCAGTTCGCCGACGTGCTGTTCCTCGTCGTCCGGATAGAAGCACACCATGCCGTCGAGTCGGCCGCGCGCGAGCGCGCCCCAGTGCACGCACGGCGACCAGCTCTCGACGACGCGCTTCGTGACGCCGCCGAGCGCCGCCTGCATCGCGGCGGCGTCGTCCATCCGGCCGTCTAGCTTCACGTCGTGCCCGATGACGAACCCGACAGTCGCCTTCTCTACTGGCACGTCGCTGGCCGCGGAGACCGCAGTGCCGTCGTGGCGGAGGCCCTCGCCGCGGCGCGCGACGTAGAGGTCGTCGCTCACGGGCACGTACACGCAGCCGACGACTGGGCCGTCGTCGTCCAGCACCGCCGCGGCCGTCGCGAACGACGGCAGGCCCGACACGAAGTTGTTCGTGCCGTCCAGCGGGTCGACAATCCACCGGTAGTCGCCCTCCGTGGCGACGTCGCCGGACTCCTCGGCGTACACCGCGTGCTCGGGGTGCGTCGACCGAATCACGTCCAGCATGCGGTCTTCGCTCGCACGGTCGGCGGCGGCCTTCACGTCGTGCCGCGTGAAGTCCGCGTCCACGTCGTCGCCGAACCGCTCGCGCAAGTGGCGTCCGCCGGCCAGACACGCCCGGACTGCCGTGTTCTCGACTGTGGAGAGCATCGCGCAATACACGACCGACCAGCGGCTAAGGCGTTCCGGTCGTCGAAAGGAGTTTGTGGACGGCCCGCCACCGACCGGGCATGAGCGACCTCGGGGACTTCGCAGACCACGGCCGCGACGACGCCGCCGACGACGCCGCGGACAGTCCCGACCCGGACGACGACTTCGACCGCCCCGACCTCGACGACACCGGCAGCGACGACGGCCTCGGCGCGCTCGCCGTCTCCGAAGGCCTCCGCATCCACGAGGACGGCCAGGAGACCGCATTGAAGGCGTACGTCACCGCCGGGAACCGGTCGGCCGTCCGCCTCGGTTCGTATCTCGTCGCGCCGTACCCCGGCGGCGAGAAACTGTTCTGCAAGATTACGGGCCTGGAGTACGTGCAGGCGTTCCAGAGCGACGACGCCACCGAGATTCACGCGCGCCGCGCGATGCGCAGCGACGGCGTCGACGAACAGGACTACAAGTTCCTCGCGGAACTCGACCCAGTGGCGGTTCTGTACTCTGACGACGGCGAACTGAAGCGGCGGATGCCAGACCGCGTCCCGAAGCCGGAGACCGTGGTGCGGCAGGCCGACGACGCCACCGAAATCAAGACCGGCCTGAAGATTCCCGAGGAGGGCGTGTTCCTCGGGCACCTCTCCGTCGGCGGCGAGAAGGTGCGGACCGCCGCGGAACCGCCGACCATCGACTATCGCGTCAAGGACGACTACGAGACCGGCGACCCCCTCGTGTTCCGGCACACGCTCGTCGCCGGCGGCACCGGCTCCGGGAAGACGCACTCCGCGAAGAACGTCCTCCGGCAGTACCTCCACGAAGACCGCCGGTATCCGGTTGACGCGGGCGGCGCGGAGCGCCGGACGGCGGTCGTCCAGTTCGACCCCCAGGACGAGTACGCGCAGATGCACGACGACAACCCGGACGCGGACGCCGGCGACGAGCGCCGCTGGGAGACCCAGGGCCTCGCGTACGGCGGCCACGACGACACCGTCGCGTTCGTCCCCAAGGTCGGGTCGGCGTCGTACGCCGCCGACCACCACAGCGCCGAGCGCGTCGAGTTCACGGTGCCGTTCTCGATGGTCCGCCGGAACCCCTGGCTGGTCGCGTCCAGCGGCCTCAACGACAACCAGTACGGCGCGCTCACCCTGCTCATCGACCGGTTCTTCAGGCAGCACGGCGACGGCGGCACCTACGAGGAGTTCTGTTCGTTCCTCGACGACCCCGCGCTGAAGGAGGAACTCGACGAGAGCGGGCGCGTCCACGAAGCCACCTTCGAGGCCGTGCTACGGCGCGTCCACAACATGCCGTCGGGGCTGTTCGACCAGGACGCCCGCCCCATCACCGACCTCGTGGACGACCGGCAGTTCGTGCGGCCGGGCCGTCTCTCCGTCGTCCCCACCTACCACATCAGTAACTCGCGCGCCGCGGAGACCATCGTCCTCGCCGTCTCGAGCCTGCTCGTCGACCAGAAACTCTCCAACGACCCGCGCTACGACGTCATCAAGGAGACGCCGCTCGTGGTGGGGATGGACGAGGCACACAACTTCCTCGCGGACGCCGACAGCGTGCAGGCGACCAAGGTCGTCGGGAAGTTCACGGACGCCGCCAAGCAGGGCCGGAAGGAACGCCTCGGCCTCTTCCTCATCACGCAAGACCCACAGGACGTCGCCGACCCCGTGTTCAAGCAAATCAACACGACGGTCGTGTTGAACCTCGGCGACGAGGACGCCATCAACGCCGTGAACATCCCCGCCGAGTTGCAGTCGAAAGTCCCCTACATGGAGAAGGGCCAGATGGTCGTCTACTCGCCGGACAACTCCGAACCCGTCGAAATCCAGGGGCTGCCGACGTGCCTGACGCGCCACGGCCGCGACTGACGGGCGCGAGCGGGAATCGGCCCCCAGATTTTTTCCCCGCGCTGGCGAACCCATAGTCAGACCAATGACGAAAATTCTCGTGCCAATCGACGGCTCAGAGCAGTCCAAGGAGGCCCTGGAGTACGCGCTCGAACACTTCAAGGACGCCGACATCACCGCCATCAACGTCATCGACCCAATCGAGGCGGGATACACGGCGCAGGCGACGGTGCCGGGCTACTCCGAGGAGTGGTTCGAGCAGGCGAAAGACGCCGCCGAGGAGCTGTTCGACGAAGCCCAGGAGACCGCGGACGAGTACGACCACGACCTCGACACCGTCACCGAAGTCGGGCGGCCGAGTCGCGCCATCGTGGACTACGCGGACGAACAGGACGTCGACCACATCGTGATGGGGAGTCACGGCCGCTCGGGCGTCTCCCGCATCCTCCTCGGGAGCGTCGCCGAGAGCGTCGTCCGGCGGTCGCC
>JBDGQF010000096.1:0-4552 GCA_042219255.1 Halobacterium sp.
GCTCGCCGTCGACGTCCACGTGGTCGTCGAGCAGCGAGAGCATGCGCTCGGGCTGACGGTCGTTCACCTCGACGGCGGCTTCGAGGACGGCCGGGTCGTAGCCCTCGTCCTTCCCGGCTGCGATGATGGCCGCGGTGTCTTTCGGGAAGCAACTGCCGCCCCAGCCCACGCCCGAACGGAGGAACTGGCCGCCGATGCGGTCGTCTTCGGCGATTGCGTCGGCGACCTCGTAGGCGTCGACGCCGAACTCCTTGCAGATGTTCCCGATGTCGTTGATGACGCTGACCTTCGCCGCGAGGAACCCGTTGTTCGCGTACTTAATCATCTCCGCCTCGCGCACGCCGGTCTCCACGACGGTGGGGTCGTCGGCCTGCGCGACCAACGGGTCGTACACCTCGCGAAGCGTCTCGTAGCCGGCGTCGTCGCTCGCGCCGAAGACGATTTTGTCCGGGTTCAGGAAGTCCTCGACGGCGGTGCCCATCCGCAAGAACTCGGGGTTCATCGCGAGCGTCGCGCCGTCGAAGCCGCCGCGTTCGAGCGCCGGCGCGACGACCTCGTCGGTCGTCCCCGGGACGACGGTGCTCTTCACGACGACGACGTGGTCGTCCTTACCGGCGAGCGCCTCGCCGAGGGACTCCGCGCCGGCCTCCATGATGGACGTGTCGATGCTGCCGTCCTCGCGTGACGGCGTCGGGAGCGCGAGGAACGTCACGTCCGTGTCGCGGACGGCCTCGTAGTCGGTTGTCGCGCGCAGGCGGCCGCCGGCGTGCTCGGCGATGCGCTCCTCCAGGCCGGGTTCGTGAATCGGCGCGCGCCCCTCGTTGATTGCCTCCACGATGTCCTCGTCGATGTCGACGTTCACGACGTCGTGTCCGAGGTCTGCGAAACACGCCGCGATGGTCGTGCCGACGTACCCGCTGCCGACGATGCTGACGTTCACGTTGAGTCCACCTTGCGTCGCCCTACGGGCGACCCGTATTAATGTCGTTCGTCACTCGCCGACAGAGCGTCGTCACCCGCCGACCGCCAGTGGCTACGCGCGCCCCTCGTAGATGGCGTCCGCGGACGTCCCGTTCCGGTTGAACGATGTGACAGTCGCGCGAATCACGTCCCCCTTCGAGACGCTGTACGGGACGTCCTCCGTGAACAGCACGAACCCCTCGACTTTGCCAACGGCGACGCGGTCGCCGGAGTGGTGGTCGGCGAACTCCGTCACGCCGAACTCGTAGGTCTCTCCCAGGTCGACCGGTGCGTCGCGCTGCTGGGCCTTCTCGTGCGCGCGTTTCGACGCCGCCTTCCCGGACGACCGGCGCCGCCGCCAGAGCACGACCACCAGGAGTAGCAGTACGACCGCCGCCGCGCCAGCGCCGATGAGACCATAGTCCATACGCTCTCCTTCGACCGGACGGCCTACAAACCACCGACTGTCGGTCACGCAGCGCGTCTGGCGCTGCGGTGTCCGTCATCCGTCAGTGAACTTCAGGTAGTGGCCGTCTGGGTCGCGCACACGGACGCCGCCGTCGACGTCGGTGACGCTGCACGCGCGGTCGGCGATTTCGTTCGCTGCGGCCGCCGGGTCGGACGCCGTGAACTTGAGGTCGGCGTGGACTGCGCCGCGCGCGTCGGCGATGCCGAGGTGTGGCTCCCAGAGTTCGAGGTCTACCGGCCCAGTGAGACGGACGCGCTGTCGGTCGTCGCCGCGGTCGGAGACCTCGAACCCGAGGTCGCGGTAGAACGACTCCGCGCACGCAAGCGACTCCACTTCCAGCACGACCTCGAACACGCCGGTCAGCGCGCCGCAGCCGTCCGGGCCGCCCGTCCCGATTTCGACGCAGTGGCCGTCCGGGTCGTCGAAGTACAGCGAGCGCGCGCCGCCGAAGTCGAACTCCGTCAGGTCGAAGTCCTCGCCGAGTCGGTCGCGCCACGCACCGTACTCGCCGGGCGTCGTCGAGAACGCGTAGTGGACGTGCAGGCCGCCGCGTGGCACGCCCGCTGGCTCGCGCAACACGAGCGCAGTGTCGCCGACCTCGAAGACGGCCTCGTGGTCACGGCGCGCGGCGTCCAGGCTGAGGTGCGTCTCGTAGAACGACTGCGCCCGGTCGAGGCGGCGGACTTCCAGCGCGAGCGCGTCCAGGCTGTCGAGCATGCCCGACGGTTTCCCGGCGAGAACCATAGGCGTACCTCGTTTTTTGGTGGTGGTCGCCGTACGCACTGGTATGCCGTTCAAGGCACGCGGTCGCGGGACGGACTACGAGGAAATCGACCGCTTCGACGGCGGCGTCGGCTGGATTGCTCACCCCGAGGAGGGGATGCGGCGCGCGAGCCACGCGCTCGCCACCGAGAATGGGGTGTACGCCGTCGACCCCGTGGACGCCGATGGCGTCGACGACCTGTTCGCGGAGTTCGGCGGTCTCGCCGGCACCGTCGTCCTCATGGACCGCCACGCCAGGGACGCCGCCGCAATCGCCGACCGGCACGACGTCCCTGTCTACGTACCGTCGTTCGTCGACCCGGAAATCGAGACGGCGACCCAGCCAGTGTCCGGCGCGCTCCCCGGTTCCGACTACGGCGTCGTCCGCACCGTGGACTGGCCCGGGTGGGACGAGGCCGCGCTCTGGGACGGCGAGACGCTCGTCGTCGGGGACGCCCTCGGGACGACGGACTACTTCAAAACTGCCGACGAACGCCTCGGCGTCCACCCCCTGCTCCGCATTTCGCCGCCTCGACGCCTGGGGGGCTTCCAGCCGGAACGCATCCTCGTCGGGCACGGCGAAGGCGTCCTGAGCGAGGCGACTACCGCCCTCGACGACGCCCTCGACGGTGCACGGCGGCGCGCGCCCAAAGTCTGGCTGAACGGACTGAAGCAGTTCCTCTGAACGCGCTCGCCTCCATGCGGCTCACTCGTCGAGCCGCCGCTCCAGGCGCGCCGCGTCCTCGAACATGTTGGTGTTGTTGAAGAGGACGTAGACGTCGTCGGCGTCCAGATTCTGTACCGCGTCCGCGAGGTCGTCGAGTTCGTCGTCCTCGTAGCGGTACTCGTAGTCGTGGACGTCGTCGGTCTCGCCGTGCATCCGGCAGTACGCCGTGTCGGTCGCGTCCACTGGGTCTCGGTGCAATGGGTTCACTACGTGCACGAGGTCGAGGTCGCGACAGACCGCTTCGACGCGCTCGGGGTCGTCTTTCCACGTCCCGCGTGGCTCCCACGCCACGGTGTAGCCCCTGCGGTCGACGCGCTCGACGAACGACCGGAGGGCCGCTTCGTACTCGTCGCTCGCGCCGAAACTCGGCGGCGTCTGCAGGACGACGACTTCCGCGTCCAGGGCGTCCGCGCGTTCGAGCGTCTCATTCCACGCGTCGTCGACTGCCGGCGCGTCCTTGAAGTACCCCTTCTCGCCCTCCGGTTCCGCGTCCCGGTGGTTGTTCCACGTCGGACTCGACGACGGGTGCGTGACCGCCTGCCACGCCTTCAACGCGAACGTGAACCCCTCGCCCGCCTCGCGGCGCCACCGCTCGGCCGTCGACACCTGCGGCAGTTCGTAGAACGTCGACTGTAGCTCCACGGCCGCGTACTCGTCCGCGAAGGCCGCCAGTTTGCTCTCGTACTCGTCCTTCCAGCCCTCCGGCGCGTCGTAGTAACTGTACCCGCACGTCCCCACGGTGACCATGTGCGAGGCGTCGCGCGCAGCCGAGAAAAGCCTACTCGCTGCCCCAGCACTCGAATCGACTGCTTACTCGTCGTCGCGCAGCGACTCGATGCGGCGGCGCTGCTCGCGGTGCAGCGTCACCACGACGTCCGAAAGTACGCCCATCAGGAGGAGTTGGACGCCCAGGAGGAGTAAGACGCCTGCGACGACCGTAATCGCTTCGTGGGAGATGCCGCGGCCGAACCACTCGTAGCCGACCCAGGCCGCCAGGCCGAGTCCCGCGCCGCCGAACACGCCGCCGATGCTCCCGAAGTAGAACAGCGGGTTCGACGTCTTCGCGAGACTGTACAGCGTGAAGATGATGCGGCCGCCGTCAGCGATCGGGTGAAGGTTCGTCTCCGAGCCCTCCGGACGCGCGCGGTACGTCGTCGGGACGACCGCGACGGGGATGTTGTGGCGCGCGCACTCAACGGCCATCTCCGTCTCGATGCCGAACCCCTCCGCGGACAGGAACATCTTGTCGAAGGACTCGCGCGTGAACGCGCGGTACCCCGAGAGGATGTCGCCGTAGTCCTCGCCGTGGATGCGCTCGAACGCCCGGTTGATGAGTTTGTTCCCGACCTGGTTCAGTTTCGTCATCGCGCCCGGCTGCATGTCCGCCGTCCGGTCGCCGATGACGTGCTCCGCGCGACCCTCGACCAGCGGGTCGAGGAGTCTGGGTGCTTGCTCTGGTGGGTTCGTGTTGTCGCCGTCCAGCAAGAGGACGTACTCGTGGCCGATGTGGTCGACGCCCTGGCGGACTGCCTGCCCCTTCCCGGAGCCAGTCTGCTCGATGACCTCGGCTCCGTGCTCTTCCGCGATGTCGCGCGTGTCGTCTTCCGAGTGGCCGTCCACCACGAGGACGTGGT
>JBDGQF010000375.1:0-4541 GCA_042219255.1 Halobacterium sp.
CGACTGCGCGGCGGCAGCAGGTAGTTGCCGCGGTGCGTGACCGAGAGGTACTGCTTGATGCCGTTGTTCTGGCGGCGGCCGACGGGCGTGGACTCGCTGACGCCGTCGGCGTTCATCGCCTCGCGAACGGCCTCGAACTCCGAAATCCGGCGCTGGAGCGCCAGGAAGTGCACGCCTGCGTTCCCGCCGTCCGTGGAGTCGAAGTCCCGGCGCAGCAGCGGCGGTTCGCCGTCCTCGCGCATCGTCGCGACCTTCTGCGAGTGGCCGACGACGCCGCGCTCCTCGGCCGTCTCCAGCGGGTCGCCGCAGTCCTCGACTTGGGGGCTGTCACCGAGGTTCTCGCCGGTGCCCTCCACGGCGCCGCTGTCCGCGTGCGCGGGACAGAACATCTGCGCGACCCGTGACTCGCGGTCGTCCTGCTCGTACCACTGCTCGAGGTCGAGGTCGATGTGGGAGACGTGCTGGGTGGTGCCGTCGGCGAACGGCCCGGACTGGATGGAGACGCGGTCTTCGCTCGCCTGACTCTTCTCGAACCCGGACTCGAAGCCCATGTACAGCGGCGCGTCCTCGGGCACTGGCTCGGAGTCCGGGACGCCGCCGACGTCCTGGTGCTGTGCGGGCAGGCCGTCGCCGATGAAGCCCGTGCGGCGGTCGACGACCGAGAAGACGGCCGTGAGCGCGGCGTCCATTTGCACGTCGTTGGCGGTGTCGCGGTTGCCGCGCAGCGCTTCCTCGGCTTCCAGCACGACCTGCGCGTGGTCGCTCGCGAGGTGGAGGATTGCGGCGGGCGTGTCCAGCGCGGGGGCTTCGAGGTCGGAGAGCGGTCTCGGCGCCGGGAGGTCGACAGTGTCGGGCAGCGCGGCGTCGAACCGGTCGAAGTACGCGGGCGAGTAGCCGAGCGTGAACAGCAGGCCCTCGTTCGACCACTCGTAGGCGCGCTCGATGGACTGGAGCGCTGCCTCGACGGTCTCGCGGTCGGCGTCGGTCGGCGCGCCCGCGTAGTCGAGGTGGAGGAGCAAGTGGTGGCGCGGCGGCACGACGTTCCCGTGGTCGTCCCGGGTCAGGGAGTCGTTCCACGCGTGCTGGCGCTCCGGGAGCGTCGACGGGTCGTCGACGCCCGCCGGCACGCTCGCGTCCTCGCGGTCGAGGCACGCCGACAGCGCGCTCGCGCCGCCGATGGCGACGGCGGCCTGCAGGAACGCGCGCCGGTCGACGCCGCGGCTCTCGCGGTGCATGTGCAGTGGTTACGGACTCACCCGAAAAGCCGTTCTGGTGCGGGCGTCGAATTCGACGCGCAGACCAGAACCCGTTAACGCCACGAGTCGCAACCACCACGTATGCCTCCGCTCCGAGCGTCCGCCCGCGCGGCCGGGAGTGCGGCCGCGCTCGCCGCCGTCTCCACGAGCGCCGCCGCGCACTCCGGGACGACGCACGCCGGCACGCCGCACTGGCTGCTGTTCCTGCTCGCGGCCGTCGGCGTCCTCGGCGCCGTCGCCGTCTTCGCCGCGTACCGACGCGACAGAATCGCCGGTAGCGTCGCCGCACCGCTTGGCCTCGCCGGCGCGCTGCTCGGCGGGTTCGGACTGGTCGGCCTCGTCGAACTCCAGGTCGTCGCCGACACCGGCCCCCAGATTCGTGACGTGTATCCGGCGCTGAGCCTCGGCGTCGGCGCCGCGATGGCCGTCGGCAGCCTCGTCGTCGGCCGCCTCCGGTGGCCCGAGCGTCCGCGGTACGCCGGCCTCGGCATCCTCCTGGCGTTCTGGGTCGTCTACCCCGTCGTCATGCCGAACGGCGGCACCTACCACCCCGCTGGCTTCGTCCTCGTCGCGACGGTCGTGTTCGCCGTCGCGTACGTCGTCAAGCGGGACGCCTGGGGCATCGCGTCGAGTCTCCGCCGCGACCGCCGGCCGCTGGCCGCAGGCGGCGCCGCCGGCGTGCTGTTCGCCGTGTTCTTCGCGTTCTCCGCCGGCACGCTCACGCTTAACCCGGACTCCGGCGTCGGCGCGCCCACCGAACCGACAGTCGTCTTCCTGCCCGTCGCCGACCCGCTCGTCGCGTGGCCGGCCGTCGAGTTCGTGTTCCCGTCGGTGCCGATGGCCGGGTTCGTCTCCGTCGGCACGCTCGTCCTGATGGGGTTGCTCGGCAGCCTGGTCGCCCTCAACGTCGGCGTGGTCGTCGGTGCCGGGCTTGAACGAGAGTCCGAGGACGGCGACGCGCTCGCCGGCCACGTCGGCGTGCTCGTCCAGCAGGCGCGCGCAGAACGCACCGAGAACGGGACGACGTCCGCCCTCGGGATGGTCGCGACCACGGGCGCGACGGCGTGCTGTTGCTGTGCGCCCGCGTTCTACGGCGTGCTGTCCGTGCTTTTCGGCGCCGCCGCCACGCCCGCGTACTGGGCGTTCCTCGACCCGACGTCGCCCGTCGGCGGCGTGTTCTTCGCGGCGAGCGTCCTGCTGTTGCTCGGGAGCGTCGTGCGCTCGACGGGCGGCAGCGGCGCGCGCCCGGTCGCCTGACTGTCGACTGGTCAGTCCAGGAGGTCGTCGACGAGCGTCTCGAACCGGTCGACAAACCGGTCGACCGTCCCCGGGTGGACGTCCGCGAGCAGGGACGCAGTTACTTCCGGGTCGCGGAGCGCGAGCGTCACGCGGTTGCGCGCGTCCCGCTGTTTCTCCACGACGTCCGCCGCGACCAGCCCGTCGAGGTGGTGTTCGAGCGTCGAGCGCGCGACGCCGACCGCGTCCGCCGCGTCTGCTGGCCGCGTCGGGCCGTCTTCGAGCAGGATTGAGAGCAGGTCGCGTGCGGTCTCGCGGCGCGCGAGCGCGACGACGCCGCGCTCGAAGGCGTCGTACTCGCTGGGGAAGTAGTGCGTGCGGCCCGAGACTTCCTCGCGGACGACGACGCCGGCGTCGACGAGTCGCCGCGCGTGGTGTTGAACCTGTCCGGGCGCGAGGTCGGTCGCGCGCACGATGGCGTTGAAGTGCGCGCCGGGTTCCTCGTGGACGTGCGCGAGGAGGGTGTCTCTGGCGTCGCTCACGGTTCCCCACCCCGCGTCGGGTCGGTCCTTACCGACCTCGCGTACCAGACCGCGGCGATGACGAGGCCGGCCATCGCGACGTCGAGTCCGTGTTCGAGGACGTGGTGGACGTCGCTGGCGAGCATCCCGCCGACGGTCGCGCCGGCGACGGCGCTGCGCGCGAGCAGCGCCAGGAGGGCCAGCGCGACCAGGAGGTAGGGCCGGGACTTCCGCCGGAGGAACGCCGCGAGCGCCGCGCCCGCGAGGACGGCCGACCCGACGCCGGCCGCTGCAAGCGCGAGCGTCAGCGGCACGTCCAGGCCGGCGGTCTGTGCGTGAGCGACGAGTGTCACGACCGGAGGTTGCGCGCGCAGTCATCTAAGCGTACGGATGTGTGGGCCGTTCGGTGTGAGTCCGCTGGATGACGATACGGTCAGCGAGACGGCCGTGGCGCTGGCGACGGCAGCACGCTCGCACTGTCGGCAACCTGAGCGGTCGTCGGCAACGCTTAACACCTCCCGTGACGGGACTGTAGCTATGGACGATATTTTCGTCGGCCAGCTTATGTCGGACAGCCTCCACACCGTCACGCTGGACACGTTCGTCGAGGACGCCGCGCAGTTGATGCTCGACAACGAAATCGGCTCCGTCGTAGTGG
The DNA here is from genome assembly GCA_042219255.1 of Halobacterium sp. GTDB lineage: Archaea > Halobacteriota > Halobacteria > Halobacteriales > Halobacteriaceae > Halobacterium. Next base: position 3,672 of record JBDGQF010000375.1, read on the forward strand.
TCGACGAAGACGGCCGCCTGGAGGGCATCCTCACGAACACGGACTTCGTCACCATCGTCGCGAAGAGCAAGCCGAAAGCACGGACGACCGTCGAACGATACATGACGACGGACGTGAAGACGACGACGGCGCAGGCGTCCATCCGGGACGTCGCGGACGCGATGCTCGAACACGGCTTCCACCACATGCCCGTCGTCGACGGCGAGGAAGTCATCGGCATCATCACCACGAAAGACCTCGCGTCCTACATCTCGACGGTGCAGACGCCCAGTCCCGCCTGACGCGGCGCCGACCCGGACGGTTTCTCACGCGCTGTAACTGCCCTCCCCCTTTTACCGACCGCTGTCGCGTAGCCGGACGTGGGTTCCACGACCCGTGGAATCCGACGTGACCGCTGGCGCTGGCAGTCTGTGCCCTGCCACCGAACGCCATCTACCGAACCGGGGACGCCGACGCTACGCCACCGCTCCCGACCTGCCAGGACCCACGTCGGCGCCCCCACCAACCCCGATACCGTCCCCGACTGACTCCCTCCAACAGCGTGCCCGTCCATCCGACGGACGCGCGCCACTTGCTGTCACCGCTAGTGCGACGCGGCGCCCGTGCCGCAAAATCAGAATTCAATCGAGGTGTGCGTCCGCTCCTCCCGATAATCGACCCGCCTGCGCTTACGCGCCGTCGTCCTCGTCCGGTTCGAGGAGGTGCGGGCCGCGCTTGTACCGCGGCGTGTTCGCGAACTCCGCGATGCGGCGCCGGTCTGCCTCCGTAATCCGCTCTGTCATACTCCCCACACCACCACCCACCAGTATAGTAATGCACAGCATACCAGTCCTAAACGAGAGCCTACACGACGATTAGTGGGCGCTAAAC
>JBDGQF010000009.1:0-4513 GCA_042219255.1 Halobacterium sp.
GCGTGAAACTGGAGTCCGGCGGGTTCGACCCGACGTACGGCGCGCGCAGCATCTCCGGCACCATCGAGGAGGGCGAGGACATCGTGGTCGTCGACCCGGGCGGCGGCAACATCCTCACCGTCGAGGCGGTGAACGGCCAGGACGACATCGACCGACAACTCGACAGGGAGCGGACGGACGCGGACAGCGCGTAACCGCGGGCCGTCGCAGCGGCCGCGACGCTGGCCAACACTTATTGTGCGCTCGCCGAACAGTTTCGTATGGAATTCACCCCGCTCCAGACGAGCGGCACAGTCATCACGGCAGTCGGCGTGCTGCTGTTGCTGTTGCTCGCCGTCGTCGTCTACGAGACGGTGGAAATCGTGGACGCCTACGAGAAGAAAGCGCTCACGGTGTTCGGGGAGTACCGCGGCCTCCTCGAACCCGGCATCAACATCGTGCCGCCGTTCGTGGCGCGCACGTACCCCTTCGACATGCGCACGCAGACCATCGACGTGCCGCGCCAGGAAGCCATCACGCGGGACAACTCGCCGGTCACCGCTGACGCGGTGGTGTACATCCGCGTGCGGGACGCCAAGCGCGCGTTCCTCGAAGTCGACCACTACAAGACCGCGGTGTCGAACCTCGCGCAGACGACGCTGCGCGCGGTGCTCGGCGACATGGAACTGGACGACACGCTGAACAAGCGCCAGGAAATCAACGCGCGAATCCGCACCGAACTCGACGAGCCGACCGACGAGTGGGGCATCCGCGTGGAGAGCGTGGAGGTCCGGGAGGTCAACCCGAGCCAGGAAGTCCAGAAGGCGATGGAGCAACAGACCAGCGCCGAGCGCCGCCGCCGCGCGATGATTCTGGAGGCGCAGGGCGAACGGCAGTCCGCCATCGAGAACGCGCAGGGTGACAAGCAGTCGAACATCATCCGCGCGCAGGGCGAGAAGCAGTCCCAGATTCTGGAAGCGCAGGGTGACGCCATCTCGACCGTGCTCCGCGCGAAGTCCGCGGAGTCGATGGGCGAGCGCGCCATCATCGAGAAGGGCATGGAGACCCTGGAGGGCATCGGCGACGGCGAGTCCAACACGTTCGTGCTCCCACAGGAGGTCACGAGCCTCATCGGCCGGTACGGCAAGCACCTCTCGGGCAGCGACGTGGCGGGCGGCGGCACCGAGCTCGACAGCCTGGAGTTCGACGCGGAGACCCGCGAACTCATCGGCCTGGACGACATCGACGAAATCCTCAACCAGATTAGCCAGGAGGCGGACGTCGACCCCGAGAAACTCGAAGAGCAGGCGGAAGCCGTGCAGCGCGGCGAAGACCAGGGGCTGGCGTCGACGGACGAGGTCATCGAGGAGATGGACGCGGAACTGGACACCGACGACGTCGACGCGTCCGGGAGCGACTCCTCGGGCGACGACTCGAAGTAGGCCGGCGACGCGGGCGTGACAGCCCGTACCGAACCCTTTTCTCACCCCGCCACGTACGGACACGCGAATGGGCATCGACGAGAACAAGCGCGCGACGCTGCGCCGGTTCGCCGCTGTCGGCGCCGCGAGTCCGCTCACGCGACTCGCCGGCGACGACGGGGACGGTGACGACGCCGACAGCAGCGACGTCCGCGACGCCATCACTGGCTACGTGACGACGACGCCGGGCGCGCACTTCTCGAAACTCCGCGACGACCTCCAGTTGGGGACGGGCGAGACCCAGCACCACTTGCGCCGCCTCCTCGACGAGGGCGCCGTGGAGAGCGAGCGCGACGGCGACTACAAGCGCTTCTATCCGGCCGACCGCTTCTCGGACTTCGAGAAGCGCGCGCTCGGCTACCTCCGCCGGGAGACGCCGCGCGGGATGGTGCTGAACCTGCTCGCCGACCCGGACGCGACCGCGGGCGACCTCGCCGACCGCCTGGACGTGTCGCCCGCGACCGTCAGCAAGTACGCGGCACAGCTAGAGGACGCGGGCGTGCTGTCGCGCGCTGACGGGTACGCCGTCCAGCAGCCGGAGACGCTCATCACGCTGCTGGTGCGGTACGCGGACTCCTTCGACGCGGCGGCCGCCGAGTTCGCGGGCGACGCCGCCGACCTGCTCTCCTACGAACCCTGACTCGGTGGCATCGCAGGGGCGACAACGGTTAGGCGACAGCCGATGCGTCACTGACGAGCGAGGAGTGACAGACACTGCGTGCCGGCGGGCTGCCGGCGAGAACGCGAGTCGCGGCGCCGTCGACGCCCGAGTGGATGACAGGGCCCGGGCGTCCGTTCTATCGGCGCGTTACGCTTCGACTTTCCACGTGGTGGACGATGAGTACCCCCAGCGTTCGACGTCGACGTCGAACTCGCCGCCCTCGATGGCTGGCATGTTCGCGCCGACTTCCTTCGCGGAGAGGTCGAGTTCGTCGCCGATGAGCCGGGACTTGAAGTACGTGCGTTCGTCGGCGTGCTCGCGGAGGTAGTCGAGGATGCGGCGCTGCTTGGGGGTGAGTGCCTGGGGGGTCGCGGCTGTCGCGCTCATACCTACACGTTGGTCGGTTCCCCCATGAGGGGTTTGGTACGACCAGTAAATCGGACGCCATCTTGCGGTTTTGCGCCGAATGTGTGCGCGGTCGCGACGGTGGCGGACGCCAGTTGGTAGACCCGGTAAACGCGGCCACCAACTGGACGGACTGGCGCGTGGCGGACAGCGGCCAGCGGCGAAGACAGAAAGTTCTTACCCGGCGCCGGCCGAATTCGGGGACAATGACGGACTCGGGCGTCGAGGTGTCTGTCGTCCTCCCCGCGTACAACGAAGCGGACACCCTGGAGACGACAGTCCGCACGACGCTGGAGACGCTCGCGTCGTTCCTGCCCGAGGGCAGTTACGAGGTGGTGGTCGCGGAGGACGGCTGCGAGGACGAGACGCCCGAGATTGCAGACCGCCTCGCCGCCGAGGACGACCGCGTCCGGCACTTCCACAGCGACGAGCGCCTGGGGCGCGGCGGCGCGCTGAACGCGGCGTTCCGGGACGCCCGCGGGGACACGCTCGTCTACTTCGACACCGACCTCGCGACGGACATGCACCACCTCGAGGAACTCGTCGAGAGCGTGCGGTCGGGCGAGTACGACCTCGCGACGGGGTCGCGGTGGATTCCCGGCGAGCGCGCCGACCGCCCCGCGAAGCGCGGCATCCCCTCGCGCGGGTTCAACCTCGCCGTGCGCGCGCTCCTCGGGTCCGAACTGCGCGACCACCAGTGCGGGTTCAAGGCGTTCAGCCGGGACGCCTTCGAGTCGCTGGTGGACGACGTCCAGGACGAACACTGGTTCTGGGACACGGAAATGCTGGTACGCGCCCAGCGCCGCGGCCTCAGCGTCAAGGAGTTCCCCGTAGACTGGACGCCGAAGGGCGACTCGAAAGTCGACCTGGTGCGTGACGTCTTCGGGATGGGCAGCCAGATTCTCCGGTGTTTCTGGGAGTTCAACGTGAGTCCGTACGCGAACCGCCGCACGGGCAGCGTCGTCGGCATCCTGCTGTCCGTCGTGGCGTTCGCGCTGATGTTCGTCTACATCGACGTGGACGCGTTCGTCGAGGCGGTGCGGAGCGCAGACCCGGCGCTGGTCGGCGCGGGCGCCGTCGTCTACCTGCTCTCGTGGCCGCTGCGCGGCCTCCGGTACCGCGACATCCTCTCCGAGTTGGGGTACCGCGAGAACACGTGGTTCCTGACCGGCGCGGTGTTCATCAGCCAGACCGGCAACCTCGTGATTCCCGCCAGAGCGGGCGACGCCATCCGCGCGTACGTCGTGAAGGCGCGCCGCGGCATCCCGTACACGACGGGGTTCGCGTCCCTCACCGTCGAGCGCGTCTACGACCTCCTCACCATCACGGTGCTCGCAGGCAGCGTGCTCGTCGCGCTCGCGGCGCTCGCGCCGGCGACGCTGTCGGAACTCGCGGCGACGGCGGCGGGCGAGGGCTTGAGCGGCCAGGAGTCCCAGGCCGTCCAGCAGGCCGTCGTCGTCGCGTCCGTCGTGGGCGCGCTCGCCGTCGCCGCCGTCGCCGTCATCGTGTGGTCGGCGCGCTCGGACACGAACTACGTCCGGCGGGTTGTCGAGTGGGCGAGCGACGACTCCTACGTGGAGTACGTCGCGTCCGTCTTCGAGCAGTTCGTCGGCGACGTCCAGCGCGGCGCCGCCGACCCGCGGGCGTTCGCGCGCATCGGCGGCACGAGCGTCCTCATCTGGACTATCGACGTGGCCACGGCGCTCCTCGTGTTCCTCGCGTTCGGCCTCGACATCGACCCCGTCAGCCTGCTCGCCGTCGGCTTCTTCGCGGTGAGCGTCGGCAACCTCGCGAAAGTCATCCCGGGGCCGCCGGGCGGCATCGGCATCTACGAGGCGGCGTTCGCCGCCATCGTGTCGACGCTGCTGCCGGTGTCGTTCGGCCTCGCGCTCGGCGTCGCCATCGTCGACCACATCGTGAAGAACGTCGTCACCGTCGCCGGCGGCGCGGTGTCGATGACGTGGCTGAACGTCTCGCTGACCGAGGC
>JBDGQF010000213.1:0-4503 GCA_042219255.1 Halobacterium sp.
GGACGCAGACGCCGACCCGCACGCCGACCAGCCGGTCGTCACGGCCGGCGCGCCCGCGTCCGTCGCGGACGCCGTAGTGGTCGCGCTGCACGGGCGCGGCGCGACGGCGCAGGGCGTCGTGAACCTCGCAGACCCCCTGTACCGGCACGGCGTGACGTTCGTCGCGCCGCAGGCCGCACGCAGTCGGTGGTTTCCGTACGCGGCCGGCGCGCCAATCCAGCGCAACGAGCCACACGTCTCGTCGGCGCTTTCGGCCGTCGACCGCGTGCTCGCGGACGTCGCGGACTGGGGCGTCCCCGTCGAGGACGTGGTGTTGTTCGGGTTCTCGCAGGGCGCGTCGCTGGCCGCGGAGTACGCCGCGCGGAACCCGCGCCGGTACGGCGGCGTCGTCGTGCTGAGCGGCGGCCTGCTCGGGCCGCTCGACCACGCTCGCGAGTACGAGGGGTCGATGGACGGCGCGCCGGTGTTCCTGGGGTGTGGCGCCGACGACCCGCACGTCTCCGGCGAGCGCGTCCGCGAGACGGCGGCGGTGTTCCGCGATCTCGACGCGGACGTGACCGAGCGAATCTACGACGGCGTCGGCCACGAGGTGACGGACGAGGAGTTCGCGTTCGCGGGCGGCCTCCTGGACGAGATTCTGGAAAGCGGTGCGTGACGCCGGAACCTATCAGGTCGGCGAACCGACCAGTCGGCGACACGCGTGTCACCCGGTGGCGCTCGTATCGCCAAACGTACAAGTAGGTTCCGGCACGAACCAAGTAACGTGATGAAACCCACTATCCACACGACACTCAACGGACGCGCGTCGCTCACCGACCACTCGGCAGTCACGGCGGAGGTGTCCACCTGATGGCGGGCGAAGCCCTCCTCCTGCTCGCCGCGCGCGTGCTGTTCGGCGGCGTCATCGCGTTCATGGGCCTCAACCACTTCATGCAGACCGAACAGATGACCGGGTACGCCCAGCACAAGGGCCTGCCCGCGCCGAAACTCGCCGTCCTCGGCTCCGGCGCCGTCATGGTGCTCGGCGGCCTCGCCATCGTCGCCGGCGTCCTGCCGGCCGTCGGCGCCATCGCCGTCGCCGCGTTCCTGCTCGTCTCCGCGGTCACGATGCACGACTTCTGGGCCGTCCCCGAAGACCAGCAGCAGGACGAGATGACGCAGTTCCTCAAGAACGTCGCCATGGCCGGCGGCGCGCTCGCCATCGCCGCGTTCGCGACGTCCACGTGGGCGTACAGCGCCGGCGTCTCCCTGCTCTGACCGGCACGCCGCATCCATCAGTGTACTGTGGTTTGACGCTCAACCAAAAATACGCGGTATTTCTTTGGAATCGTATCGTATTATCCTTAAACAGTGGCAACACTACTACCAGAACTGGATTAGGTTAGGCGATTATACGGTACCTTTTAGTGTAGAACCGCAGTGTCCAGTTCTGTGACGGAATCAATGCCCGAACGTGGAGCAAAATCAGGAAAAAGTCACAGTCTCTGTGTAGAATCGGACGAATCGGTAAACAAAGCACCGCCAACGGCTGGGGGAGTGGTGGTCTCGGATGTTTGAGGGCGCCGTCCTCGCGCAGGCCGACCCGGCAGTGGTGGCAGACGGCGTCAACACCGTCTGGACGCTCGTCGCGTGCTTCCTCATCTTCTTCATGCAGCCGGGGTTCGCGATGCTGGAAGCCGGCCAGGTGCGCGCGAAGAACGTCGCGAACGTCCTCATGAAGAACCTCATGGACTGGGGGATGGGCGTCCTCGTGTTCTTCCTCGTCGGCCTCGGCGTGTTCGGCGTCGCCGGCGCGCTCACCACGCCCGGCGCCGACGTCAGCGTCGCCAGCGCGTTCTCGTACGTCAACGACCCCGGCGCCTGGATTGGCTCGTACCTGTTCAGCGCCGTGTTCGCGATGACCGCCGCGACCATCGTCTCCGGCGCCGTCGCCGAACGCATCAAGTTCAAGGCGTACGTGTTCTACTCAATCGGCCTCACCGCGTTCATCTACCCGGTCGTCGCCGGGTTCGCGTGGGGCGGCAACGGTCTCATCTCCAGCGCCGGCTACCTCGGCGAAGCCATCGGCGTCGGCTTCCTCGACTTCGCGGGCGCCACCGTCGTCCACATGCTCGGCGGCGTCGCCGCACTCGTCGGCGCGTACATGGTCGGCCCGCGCAAGGGCCGCTACGACAGCGACGGGAACAGCCAGCCGATTCCCGGTCACTCCATCACGCTCGCCGTCCTCGGCACGTTCATCCTCGCGTTCGGCTGGTTCGGGTTCAACGTCGGCACGCAGGCCGCCGTCGTCAGCGCCACCGACGCCGGCGCGCTGACGTTCCACGGCGACACGCTCGGCCGCGTCGCGCTCAACACCACGCTCGGCATGGGCGGCGGCGCCGTCGCCGCCGCGCTGGTCACCGCGTGGACTGATGGCAAACCCGACCCGCTGTTCACCGCGAGCGGCCTGCTCGCCGGCCTCGTCGCCGTCACCGGCGCCGTCCCGCACGTCACGTGGTTCGGCGGCCTCGTGCTCGGCGTCATCGGCGGCGCCCAGACGCCCATCGTCTACCGGTTCGTCACGGACACCCTGAAAATCGACGACGTCGCCGCCGTCTTCCCCGTCCACGGGAGCGCGGGCGCCATCGGGACGCTGCTCATCCCCGTGTTCGCCACGAGCGGGTTCTCCGCGACGCAGTTCCTCATGCAGGCGGTCGGCATCGCCGTCATCGTCGCGTGGACGGTCGCGACCACCTGGCTCGTGTTCAAACTCGCGGACGCCGCGGTCGGCCTGCGCGTCGACGACGACGACGAAGCGCTCGGCCTCGACCGCAGCGAACACGGCTACACCGCGTACCCAGAGTTCGTGGAGGGCGCCGGCGACTCCGGCGTCGCCGTCCCCGGCGGGGAGAGCGGCCCGATGGCCACCGACGGCAGCGGGGTGACCGACGATGACTAGCGTCGACACCGACGTCGCGCTCGTCATGGCGGTCATCCGCCCGGAGAAACTCGGCGACGCGAAGCAGGCGCTCGCGAACGCCGGCGCGCCCAGCCTCACCGTCACGGACGTCTCCGGGCGCGGCAGCCAGCCCGTGAAGACCGAGCAGTGGCGCGGCGAAGAGTACACCGTCGACCTCCACCAGAAAGTGAAAGTCGAGTGCGTCGTCGCGGACACGCCCGTCGACGACGTCGTGGACGCGCTCCGCGAGGCCGCCCACACCGGCGAGTCCGGCGACGGCAAGATATTCGTGCTGCCCGTCGCGGACGCCGTCCAGATTCGCACCGGCGACACCGGCACCGACGCCGTCTGACGCCGGTCTCGCCACCCACTGCCTGCTGTACTGCCGACTGACAGCGACCCAGACTGGGTGCGGTGGCGTCCGCCGTTTTGCAGTCTGAGTGGAGTGGCGTGCGCCGCGGGGGCCGGAGTCCGACTGTTCCGCCCACAAACCGAGACAAATACTGCTGCGTCGAACGAGGTTTATTTATCGTTCCGTGTCTGAGCGTACCACGAGAGAACTACACATGGACGCCAACGCAACCGTCGAACGCGGCCTCGACTTCGCCCGGAGCAGCACCGGCGCGGCAGTCGTCTCCGCGTTCGCCGTCGCACTCTTCCTCGACCTCCTGGCGAAACTCGCCGGCGTGTCGCTCGGGCCACTCCAGACCCCGTGGTTCGGCGTCGCGTTCGGCGGCGAAATCGCCGCGGGACAGGTCGCCGGGTACCTCTGGGACGGCGTCGTCATCGGCGCCGTCATCGGCCTGGCGAGCATCGGCCTGTCCCTCACGTACAGCATCCTGAACTTCGCGAACTTCGCGCACGGCGACTACGTCACCGCGGGCGCGTTCTCCGGGTGGGCGGCCACGTACGTCATCGCCGGCATCGGCGGGCTGCTCGCCATCACGGAGAGCGCCATCAACGCCCTCACCGGCCTCGGCACGTACCGACTCAAGGACGCCGACCTCGTCCAACTCGTCCTGCTGCGGACGCCGCCACTGGACGCCGGCGCGAACATCTGGCTGTCGCCCGCCGCCATCGTCATCGGCCTGGTGGTCGCCGTCGGCGTCAGCATCCTCGTCGCGCTCCTGCTCGACCGCCTCGTCTACGAGCCGATGCGGGACGCCGACGGCATCTCGCTGCTCATCGCGTCCATCGGCGTGGCGTTCGCGCTCCGGTACTTCATCGCGTTCGTGTTCGGGAACAGCCGCCGCATCGTCACGTCCACGGAGAAACTGCCGTCCGTGGATCTCGCCGGCGTCATCGTCGACGCCCACGAGGTCACGCTCGTCGCCGTCGCCGCCGTCCTGATGCTCGGCCTGCACGTCCTCCTCCAGCAGACGAAACTCGGGAAGGCGATGCGCGCGATGGCGGACAACCGCGCGCTCGCCCAGGTCACCGGCATCCCCACCGAGTACGTCATCAAGTCCACGTGGATTATCGGCGCCGGCCTCACCGGCGCGGCCGGCTTCCTGCTCGTGCTCTCCCAGGGCGGCCTCGGGTTCACGACCGGCTGGCGGCTCCTC
>JBDGQF010000056.1:0-4496 GCA_042219255.1 Halobacterium sp.
CTGGCAGCCCTCGTCGCACTCGTCGCCGCGCGCGTGCTCGCCGCAGTACGGGCACGTTCCCTCGACGAAGCGGTCGGGGAGGTACTGGTCGGCGTCGGGGTCGTACGCGACGTTGATTTCTTTCTCGTGGACGTGGCCGTTCTCCTCCCACTTGCGCACGAACTCCTTGGTGAGTTCCGTGTTCGTGTCGTCGTGGGTGTGGCCGTACTGGTCGAACTCGATGTTGAACTCGGGGAACGTCTCCTTGTACTGTTCGTGGTGGCGGAGCGCAAACTCTTCGGGGCTGACGCCCTCTTTCTCGGCTTCGACGGCGATGGGAGTGCCGTGCATGTCGCTGCCGCAGACGTAGATTGCTTGCTGGCCGAGTTTTCGGATGCCGCGCGTGAACGCGTCGGCGTTCACGTAACTGCGCAGGTGGCCGATGTGGAGGTCGCCGTTCGCGTACGGCAACCCCGCGGTGACCACCGCCGGGTCGTCCGTCGGGAAGTCTTCGTAGGTCATGTCTGCTGTTTCCAGGTGGGCGGGCCTAAAGCCCGCTGGTTGTGTCGCGTCGTTCCGGTTTCCGGTGGGCTGTGCGTCCGAGCGGACCAGGGGAGAAAGGTTTCGCGGCCGCCCGAGCGACGTATGAGGGCGCGGGTGGCGGCCGGTCCGCCCGGTGGTGTCGCTACTCGCGCACGCGCATCGGCGGCGACGACCGGGTGGACCGGGTCACACCCCGGTTTTCGTGCGGGCGAACAAAAGCGTTACTCACAGGGAGACGCTGACGCCGCCGAACAGCACGAGGCCGGTGACGACGACGTCGGTGTCCGTCTGTTGCTGGTCGCGCGGAGGGCGTTCGTCCTTGGACGCGCCGAACAGGTTCAGGACTTCGATGTCGACGTTCCAGTCGTCGGGGACGTGGAGTTCGGCGCCGCCGAACGCGACCAGGCACTCGACTTCGGCGGGGTCGACGGGGCGGTCGGCGTCCCGGAAGTCCAGTTCGGCGCCGCCGAACGCGACGAAGACGTCGCCGCCGAGGAACTCGCCGGTGACGCGGCGCTGGGTGCCGGAGAACAGGCTGACGACGGAGACGTCGCCGTCGGTGCTGTCGACGGCCGTGCGCGTCGAGCGGGTGCGCCGTGACTTCCCGGCGACGTAGAGCACGCCGAACAGCACGACGAACAGCGGCCACCAGGTGCCGAGTTGTTCGCTGGTGACGACGCCGAGGTTCTTCGCCTGGTAGGTGGCGGCGACGGCGACGACCATCACGGGGCCGGTGAGGTTCCGGAAGCGACTGCGGACGAGCGCCCACAGGCCGAGCAGCACGAACACGGTCGGCACGAAGTCCCACAGTGATTCCGTCGGCAGGGCGTCGGTCGTCGATAGCAACAGGAGCACGCCGACGAGGACGATGAGGGCGCCGGTGACGAGTCGGTCGGAGCGGGGGCCGAGCATGTCACGAATTCTACCACCGCCCACTATAGGTATTACTCTCCGGTCGGCCGACTCACACGAAGACGAGCACGCCCTCGATGACGGCGATGGTGACGGCGAGGCGGCCGACGCTCCCCGCGAACGCGGCGGCGGCGAACCGCGCGTAGTCCTTCTCGATGACGGAGAACACGTAGATGGAGATGGTGTCCGGGAACCCGGGGACGGACAGCCCCAGCGCCATGCCGACGTAGCCGTACCGGCGCACGAGCGCGATGAGGCGGCGTTTCGACCACGCGACCGGGTCGAACCCGAGGCGGCGGGCCGCCCCCATCACTGGCCCGGAGTGGCTGGCGCCGTACCCGACGTACAGCGCGATGACGCTCCCGAGGGCTTTGCCGACGCCGCTGGCGACGACGACGAGCGCGACGGTCACTGGCGCCGGGAGGCCGAGCGCGAGCGTCGCCGCCCCGCCGCAGACGTAGCCCGCGGGACACAACACCACTTCGCTCGGGAGCGGGAGGACGAACGCGATGAGAAACGAGTACGTGAAGATGACGACGAGCCCCGGCCACCCGGTCGCTGCGCGGACGGCGTGCTCGACGGCGCTGATGTCGATGGAGGCAGCGACGACCGGGGACGCGAGCACTGTCCGAGAAGTGGGGGCGCCGGGACTTAAACGGTGCTGACCGCGGCGAGGTCGGCGACGAACGACGACAGCATCTCGCGCGTGACGTGGGGCATGCAGACGACGCGGAGTTCGCCGGTCGCGGTCCGCGAGACCCGCCAGCCGTCCTCGCGCACCGCCTCGAACTCGGCGTCCGGGACGTCCGCGGCGACCAGTGGGAGCACTGGGTCGACGACGTCGTACCCGAGGGCGCGGAGTTCGCCGGCGAGGAACTCGGCGTTCGCCTGCGAGCGCTCGTACTGGTCGCGGTAGCCGGCCGGCCACAGCGCGTCGAGGGCGGCGTGCGCGCCGGCGACGCCGGCGCCCGAGCGCGTGCCGCCGAGCGTCGGCTGGGTCTCCGATTCGAGGTACGGCGTGTCGACGGCGAGCGCGTCCAGCGTCGCCGCGTCGCGCGCGAGGAAGCCGCCGGCCGGGACCGGCGCCTGCCCCATCTTGTGGGGGTCGATGGTCATCGTGTCCACGGCGGCGTCCGCGAAGTCCCAGTCGTGGTCGGTGAACGGGAGGACGAACCCGCCCCACGCGGCGTCGACGTGGAGGCGCGCGCCGACGTCGCTGGCGACGTCCGCGAGCGCGGGAATCGGGTCGACGCGGCCGTACTCGGTGGTGCCGGCGACGCCGGCGACCAGCGCGGTGTCCTCGTCAGCGAGTCCGGCAACGGCGTCGACGTCCGCGCGGAAGTCGTCGTCCGTGGGCGCGAGGCGCAGTTCCACGTCGAGGACGTCCGCGGCCTTCTGGAAACTGAAGTGCGCGCTCTCCGGCGCGACGACGTTCACGTCGCCGTCCGCGAGGTTGCGCGCGGCGCGCACCGCCTGGATGTTCGCTTCGGTGCCGCCCGACCCGACGTACCCGTGTGGGTCGTCGAGGCCGACGACGTCACCGAGCATCTGGACGGCCTCGCGCTCCAGTTCGGCGACCGTCGGGTACGTCGCGGGGTCGCCGGGGTTGTCGGCGAGAAATTCGACGGCGGCCTCCCTGGCGGCGGGGTGTGGTTCCGTGCACATCGAGGAGAGCACGCGGTCGAAGTCCTGCGGGGCGGGCGATGGCTCCGCGCGCGTCATACCTCGTGACAGTACGAGGAGTGGTTTAGCGGTTCCGCTCTCTGCGCGTCACGCGGCCGTCGCGTCCGCGGTGAGGTAGCGGATGCGTTCGGGGATGGGCGGGTGCTGGTAGTGGAACGTCTCGTACAGCGGGTGCGGGAAGGGGTTGCCGAGGTTCTCGCTGGTGAGGTCGGCGAGCGCGCCGGCGAGCGGGTCGCCGTCGCCCATCACGTCGACGGCGAACGCGTCCGCTTCGCGCTCGTTGGACAGCCAGAGCTGGTTCGAGAGCGGCTGCGTGAGCTGGCTGAGCGGTTCGACCCACAGCGCCGCGAGCAGGAGGCCGGCCGCGGGCGTCTCGGGCGCGCCGAACATCGCGTACAGCCACGTCGTGTCGAGGAGGAACTGCGCGACGAACAGGAGGACGCCGACCTGGACGACGTTCACGGCGAGGCCCTGCCAGATGTGGCCCTTCTTCCAGTGCGCGAGTTCGTGCGCGAGCACGCTCTGGAGCTCCGTCTCGTCGAGCTGGTCGACCAGCGTGTCGAACAGCACGACGCGTTTCGTGCGGCCAAAGCCGGTGAAGAACGCGTTCGAGTGGCCGGACCGCGAACTCGCGTTCATCACGTAGACGTCGTCGCACGTGAAGCCCGCGCGCTCGAAGACATCGTCGACAGCGTCACGGAGGTCGCTGTTCTCCACCGGCTCGAAGTCGTAGAACAGCGGCAGGAACACGCGCGGGACGATGACCTGGGTGGCGACGAGGAAGACGGCGACGACCCCGGTGGCGGCGACCCACCACCACTCCGGGAACTGCTGGACGGTGAAGAGGACGGCGGCGGACAGCACCGCGACGAGCACCGCCGTGAACGCCGTGGAGACGAGCTTGTCGCGGACGAAGAGCCCGGGGGACTGTTCGTTGAACCCGAACGCGTCCTCGACGGCGAACGTGTCGAACGCGTCGAACGGCAGCGTCACGGCCTGGAAGACGACTGTCGCGCCGACGAAGACGGCGACGCCGGCCAGGAGGTCGTTCCCGATAGAGTCGTGGACTGTGGCGACCGCGTCGCCGAAGAGGCCGGAGTACAGCGCGAGCAGCACGAACCCGAGCACGGCTACGCTCTCCAACTGCGATGCAGCGGTCGTGAGCCGGTGGTAGTCGAGCAAGCGGTCTGGGTCGTCGACGCCGACGGTGTCCGCTAGCCACTCCGTCCGGTCGCGGACTGTCTCGTCGGCGTGCCGGACGTTCAGCGCGGCGAGCGCGACGAAGAACGCCGTCGACCCCGCGACCAACAGCAGGAACGCGGCGTGGTACGCGAGCATACCCGCGAGTATGGACAGTCAGGTGAAACGACTTGCGGTCG
>JBDGQF010000027.1:0-4466 GCA_042219255.1 Halobacterium sp.
AGGAGCGCGTGGACGCCATCCAGCAGTACTGCTACGAGCACGGCGTCCTCGTCTGGACGGCCGGCCAGTACAGCAACGTCCTGCGCCTGCTGCCGCCGCTCGTGCTGACCGAGCGCCAGGCCGAGGTCGGCACGGAAATCATCGCGGACGCCATCGCCGCGACCGCCGACCACGCGCATGCCCAGCAGTGAGCGCCTGACCGCGCTCCGCCGCGACCTCCACCGGTTCCCGGAGCCGGCGTGGCGCGAGTTCCGCACGACGGCGCGCCTGGTCGCCGAACTCGAATCGGTGGGCGTGGACGCACTCCACGTCGGCCGCGACGCGATGGACGAAGACGAGCGCATGGCCGTCCCCGAGGACGACGAACTCGCGGACTGGTTCGAGCGCGCCCGCGACGCCGGCGTCGACGGCGACGTCCTCGACCAGCTAGCCGGCGGCTACACCGGCGCCGTCGCGCGCGTCGACTGCGGCGACGGCCCGCACGTCGGCCTGCGCGTCGACGTCGACGGCCTGTTCATCGAGGAGTCCACGAGCGGCGACCACGCGCCGGAACGCGAGGGGTTCCGGTCGGAGTACGGCGAGTCGATGCACGCCTGCGGCCACGACGGCCACATGGCAATCGGCGTCGGCGTCATCGAGGCCGTCAAAGCGAGCGACTTCGACGGCACGCTCACCGTGTTCTTCCAGCCGGCGGAGGAGGCCTCGGGCGGCGGGAAGCCGATGGCGGAGAGCGAGCACGTCGACGGCATCGACTACCTGTTCGCCGTCCACCTCGGCCTCGGCCACCCCACGGGCGAAGTCGTCGGCGGCATCGAGAAACCGCTGGCGATGTGTCACGTCGAAGCGACGTTCCACGGCGAGTCCGCGCACGCCGGCAAGGCGCCGAACGAGGGCCGGAACGCCATCCAGGCGCTCACCACCGCCGTCCAGAACGCGTACGCGATTCCGCGCCACGCCGACGGCATGACGCGCGTGAACGTCGGCCGCATCGAGGGCGGCACGTCCAGCAACGTCATCGCCGAGGAAGCGCACGCGCTCGCCGAGGCGCGCGGCGAGACCACGGACCTCATGGAGTACACTCGCGACGAACTGCGCCGCGTCTTCGAGGCCGCCGCCGACATGCACGACTGCACCGTGGACTTCGACGTGGTCAGCGAGTCGCCGCGCGCGGACAGCGACCCGGAACTCGCCGCGCTCGTCGCCGACACCGCCGACCGCGACGACCGCGTGGACAGCGTCCTTCAGCACGCCGACTTCGGCGCGAGCGAGGACGCCACCTTCCTCATGCAGGCCGTCCAGGAGCAGGGCGGCCTCGCGACGTACGCCATCGTCGGCACCGACCACCCGACCGCGCACCACACGCCCACGTTCGACGTGGACGAGCGCTCGCTCCCCATCGCCGTCGACGTCCTCGCGGAGTCCATCGAACGCGTCGCCGACGTCGAACTGTAGGATCGCGGGGCACGGACCCTTTTTGCGCCGCCGCCTGTCTGTCCCAATATGCCACCCGACCACGTGCGACTGCTCGCCGACATCGTCGGCGTCACCGAGGCCGCCGTCGAGTCTATGAATCTGCCCGGTGACTACGGCGCGCTCCCCGCCGCCGGTGCGTCCGGCCCCACGCCGAGCGACGTGACGTTCGACCCAGGGGTCGCCGACGACCCGTTCAACGCGTTCGTCTCCACGTTCTCACTCGCCGACCCGGAACGCCGGGAGTCCGACCAGGCGCCGCTCGCCGGCATGGACGTCGCCGTGAAGGACAACGTCGCCGTCGCCGGCGTCCCGATGACTGCTGGCTCCCGGACGTTCGGGGACGCGACGCCGTCCCGTCACGCACCGGCCGTCGCGCGCCTGCTCGACACGGGCGCGACGATTACGGGGAAGACGAACATGGACGAACTCGCGTACGGCCCGACGGGCGAGACTGGCGGCTTTGGGCCGACGCGGAACCCGCGCCAGGACGCGCACGTCGCGGGCGGGTCGTCGGCGGGGAGCGGCGCGGCCGTCGCCGCCGGCCGCGTGGACGCCGCGCTCGGCACGGACACGGGCGGGAGCGTCCGCATCCCGGCGTCGTTCTGTGGCGTCGTCGGCTACAAGCCCTCCTTCGGCGCCGTGCCGCGGTCGGGCGTCGTCCCGCTCGCGCCGTCGCTCGACCAGGTCGGCGTCCTCGCGGCCTCCGTGAGTGATGCCGCGCGCGTCGCGGACGCAATCGTCGGCCCGCACGCCAGCGACCCGGCGACGACCGGCCGGGACGTCGGCGGCCTCGTGGAAGCCGCGAGGAGCGCGCCGGCGGTCACGGACTGCTCGTTCGCGCTCGCCGAGGAGTTCCTGGGGCCGCACGTCGACCCGGCGGTGCGCGGGCGCGTCGAGCGAGCGGTCGACGACCTGGAGGCGGCGGGCGCGACGGTCGAACACGTCTCCGTGCCGCGGTTCGACGAGACCGCCTACGCGTGGGACGCCGTCGCGAACGTGGAGTTCGCGGCGTGCCTGTTCGCTGGTCTCGCGCCCCTCGATGGCGTCGCCGTGGACGACGCGTGGCACGCCGACGCCGCGGCAGCGCTCGCCGGCGACGCGGACGCGCAGCGGTTCTGCGACCGCGTCGTGGAGAACGCGCTCGACGGCGCCGCGCTCCTCGCGGAGAGCGGCGGCGCGGTCTACCAGCGCGCGCTCGCGGAGTGCCAGCGGTTCGTCGACGCCATCCGGGACGCGCTGGACGGCCACGACGCGCTGCTCGCGCCGACGATGCCCGTGACTGCGCCTGCGGTCGGCGAGTGGCCGCTCTCCGCGAGCGAGCGCGCCGAGGCGGGCGCGGAAGCGCGGCCGCCGCTGTCGGTGAACGTCCGCCAGGCGAACCTCGTCGGCGCGCCCGCTATCTCGGTGCCCTGCGGGCGCGAGCGCGGCCTGCCTGTCGGTCTGCAACTGCTCGGGTCGCCCGGCGAGGACGCGACGCTCGTCGGCGTCGCGAGCGCGGTGGCGGACGGCGTCTCGCGTGACTAGCCGGACAGCGAGACGATGGTCGTGCCGATTACCACGACGACGGCGGCGGCGACGAGGCGCGGCGTGACGCGTTCGAGGCGCTGCGGCAGTGCGACGGCGGAGAACACGAGCACGAGCAGCGGCGCGGTCTGGAAGATGGGGACGACGACGACCACCGGCAGCAGCGCGAGCGACGCGAAGTAGCCGGCGAGCGCGAGCGTGCTCCCGACGCCGCAAGCGACGTACAGCCCCATCGGCCCCTCGCGGACGTCCGGGAGCGTGACCGCGTTCGTGGCGCGCGCGTACGCCGCGTACCCCACCGTCGCGGACGTGGACATGACCGCGAGGCCGACGAACGGCGACGCGCCCTCCGCGAGCCCGGTCTTCACGAACACGGGTTCGATGCCGAGCGCGAGCGCCGACACCAGCGGGAGGACGAGCGCCGCGCCGGCCTCCCGGAGCGAGGCCTCGTCGCCGTCCCGCGCCGTGTCGTAGGAGATGACGGCGACGCCGGCGACGACGCAGACGATGCCGGCGGCGTGGACTGCGGTCAGCGTCTCGCCGAGCAGGAGGACGGCGAACACGGCGGAGAACAGCGCCGTCGTGGAGACGACCGGCGCGGTCCGGGACGCGCCGATGGTCGTGGTGGACGCGAACTGCGCGACCCTGGCGACCAGCGACCCCGCGATGCCGGCGGCGACGAACGCGGCGACGGCCAGCGGCGTGAGGCCGTAGTCCGGATAGAACCAGACGGCGACGGCGGGCACCACGAGCGCGACGTTCGTCGCGAGGCCGACGACCATCGCGGCGGCGACGGTGCCGGAGTCGTGGTCGGTCGCGAGGCGGATGAAGACGTACTGGAGCGCCCACCCCGTCGCGCCGGCGACGGCGAGCGCAATCCCGACAGGCGCGTTCACGTCTCCCACAGTGTGCCGGGGTGTCTTGGTCGTTGCGCCGCCACCGGCGGCGGCGCGGTGCGACGAGGACTGGAGCGTGATAAACTTTAACACGCTCGTGGGGGAGGTAGGGACGATGCCAGACGACAGCTTCGAGGACGCGACGGTGCGCAAGCGCGCAAACGTCTACTACGACGGCCAGGTGACCAGCCGCGAAGTGACCACCAGCGACGGCGAGCGGTACACGCTCGGCCTCGTGCTCCCGGGTAGCTACGAGTTCGAGACGGACGCCGCCGAGGAAATCGAAGTGCTGGCGGGCAGCGGCAGCCTCGAACTCCCCGAGGAGACGGTGTCCTTCGGCGAGGGCGACGTCGTCAGCGTGCCCGCGGACACGGCGTTCGAGTTCGTCGCCGACGACGTCGTCGACTACTGCTGCGCGTACGACGAATAGACCGCAGAAACAGCGGGCAGCGGCCCGTTAGCGCTCCTTGCTCCCCCAGCCGAACGCGAGCCAGCCGCCGTCGGCGTGCATCACTTCGCCGGTCATGTAGTGGTCGCCGCTCGCGAGGAACACCGCGCAGTTCCCCATCTCCT
>JBDGQF010000313.1:0-4436 GCA_042219255.1 Halobacterium sp.
CTCGCCGTCCTGGCGTCGCTTCAGGAGGTCGAGCAGTTCCGGTGGTCGCGGCAGGCTCCCGATGTGGGTCGTGTGGATGCGGTCGCGGTCGGCGGTCATCTGTTGTCTGCGTCAACGCGAACGACCACGATATGACTTCCGGTAGTATATGATTTCGAAAAATGTCCGTTGGTAATACCGGTGTGGGCGTGTCGACCGTTCGAGCGCCACCACAAGGGGTTTGCGCCGCCACCCCTAGATACCGGTAGCACGATGCAGGGCACACTCCGAGCGCACGCCACGGCCGCGAGGCGAGTGCGCACGGCGGCGAGCGAGGGGCGGCGATGACTGACGGCGCGCCGGCGACGGTCTCGCGGCGCGCGGTGCTGGCCGGTGCCGCCACCGCCGCCGCGTCCTCGGTCGCTGGCTGTTCGCTGTTCGTGGCGGGCGAGGACGGCGACACGGCGGCCGTCGACGGCGAGCGCGCGGCGGCGCTCGCCGAACAGTTCGCGCCGACGCTGTACTTCGACGAGCACGAACAGTGGTTCCCGACCGACCCGCGACAGTACGAGAGCGAGCGCGACGGCGAGACGGTCGTCGACGGGTTCGACGCCTTCGACGGGTACGTCAGCGACAGCGAGGACGTGCCGAGTCCGACCGCGTTCTATCACGTCGTCGAGTACGAGTCGTCGCCGCTGGCCGTGGTGCAGTTCTGGTTCTACTCGGCGTTCGACCAGTTCACCACGAACTTCCACTGGCACGACTGGGAACTCCTCCAGGTGTTCGTCGACACGGACACCGAGGAGCCCCAGTTGTACGTCGCGAGTTCGCACTCGCGGAAGGTGCCGAACAACGAGTTTCTCGACCCAGACCCGGGCCGCCGCCCCCACGTCCTCTCCGAGCTGGGGTCGCACTCCAGTGGCCTGTCGGTGAACGACGACGAACAGCACTTCCAGCGGTTCTCCCTGGACGGCGACCTGGCGGACGTCACGAACAGCGTCGTCGACGGCATCGAGGCCGTCGCCGCAATCCCGCTGGCGTACGGCCTCCCGCGCGACGAGGGCCTGGGGCTCCCGTACGCCGTCCCAGAACTGGACGGCGCGCCCATCTACGACCACGACCGCCTGCCGTCCGTCTCCGCGGACGACCTGGTGCCGGACGAACTGACGGTGCGGTCGTTCAGCGCGCTCCAGTCGCCGCCGTCGCTCCCGCAGCGAGACTCCGGCCTCCGGTTCGACTACGAGGAACGCGAGGACGCAGACGTCGCCTACGACCTCCAACCGAGCGCCGACCTCGAACACATCGCGGACTTCACCGGCCCACAGTTGAGTTTCGAGTTCGCCATTCCGGAGTTCGCGGAGGACGCGTTCGCCAGCCACATCACGACGACCGGCGTCCCCTGGGAGGACACGCGGTACGACAACCCGGCGTCGGACATCAGCGAACCAGACCACCGGCAGGCGCTGGCCGACCGGTACGACGCCATCGGCGACCCGTCGCCGGTGAACCAGGTCGTCGCGAGCGTGACGAACGCCGTCGCGAACGAGGACGCGCCGGACGGCGAGGGCCTGCTGACGGAGGCGTCGCCACTCGAACTGTTCGCGCTGTTCCAGAGCGACCCAGTCGCTGTGCCGACGTTCAGGGGCGTCGCCGTCGTCCGCGACGTCCCCGGGGGCGAGCACACGCTCACCGTGAACGGCGCCGGCGTCGAAGCGCACAGCGAGACCGTCCGCGTGGAGGGAAACGGCGACGGAGACGGCGGCGAGACGGTCGCCGCGGGCGTCGACGGCGAGATTCCCGTCGTCGCTCGCGAGCACGCCGTGAAACTGGCGGTCGACCCGACGGACGCGGACAGCGACCTCACCGACCTCGCCGTCGAGGACGACTTCGCCGGCCGGATGTACGACGCGCCGCTCTCGGGCCCAGACGCCGTCTACGTCCACGAGGGGGGCGCGTACACGACGGAAGTCCGGGACAGCGACGACGAGGTCGGCGCGTTCCGCGTCAACCCCAGCGGCGGCGAGCGCGTCCGGGTCGAAAACCCGCGGACGGGGAAGGCGCCGCTGGCGTCCTACCTCGCGGACGTCGCCAGCGAGACGCGCGACCAGGTCGCGGCCGCCGGCGGCGACTCGGACGGCGGCGGGCAGGGCGGCGACGGCGGCGGCGGCCAGCAGAACGCCGTCGACGGCCTCGCGAATGCGCTCGGCCGGGTCGCCGAGGCCGCACAGCGCGCCGCCGAGAGCGCCGAGGCGGGTGACCGCGGGAACGCCGACCGGGCGCTCGACGCCGTCGCGAAGCGCCTGGACACCGTCGCGACCCGCCTGCGTGAGGCGCGCGACTCGCTGCCTGGCGACGTTGCCCGCGCGACGGAGAACCGCCTCGACCAGGCGCGCCGCCGCACGGAGCAAGCGCAGAACGCCGACAAACTCTGAGCCGTCACGCCCGGACAGGAGCCGTGACACCACTCTGGAACGGCTCCGCTCTACTATCGTTGCACGGAGAGAACGGCCTCGGCACTCATAGGGCTCGTCGTCCCGCGGGAGCCACCCCGGGTCGGCCCGGTGGCGTCGTCATCGGCCAGTCGACGGTAGGGCGTGGACGTTCAAAACGCCTCGGTCGCCGGCGTAACGCTGCGGGGCGACGGCGCGGACGCGGGGGAACGGCCAGGTTCGCGTCAAATTCAAGTCACGTTCGGGCTGTACGGCCGCCTAGAATTATGCGGGTGTAGACCAAGTGACTGCCATGGCAGCGCCAGTCCGCGTCCTCCACGTCGACGACGAACCCGGGTTCGCGGAGCTGGTGGCGACGTTCCTCGAGGAGGAGGACGACGCCTTCGAGGTGGTGACGGAGACGGACGCCCGGGACGCTCTCGACAGACTCCGTGCGGAGGGCGACGCCGTTGACTGCGTCGTCAGCGACTACGACATGCCGGGCCTGGACGGCGTCGAGTTCCTGGAGGCGGTCCGGGAGGACTACCCGGACGTGCCGTTCGTGCTGTTCACGGGGAAGGGCAGCGAGGAGGTCGCCAGCGACGCGCTCTCCGCTGGAGCGACCGACTACCTCCAGAAGGGCGACGGCACCGAGCAGTACGCGATTCTCGCGAACCGCGTGCGGAACGCGGTCGAACAGTACCGGTCGGAGCGCCGCGCGGCGGACGTCGAGCGCCTCCGGAACCTCGCGGCGAAGGCGAACCGCGAACTCGTGCGCGCGGCCTCGCGGCGGGACGTCGAACGCCGCGTCGTGGAGGCGGTCAGCGGCGCGCCGCCGTACCGGTTCGCGTGGATTGGCGAGGTAGACGAGGACGCCGACCGCATCAGGCCGCGGGTGTCGGCGGACGACGACGGCTACCTGGACGACGTCGTGGTGACGGTGACGGGCGACGACGCGGGCCAGGGGCCGGCGGGACGCGCAGTAGAACAGGAGGAGGTCGCCGTCTCCCAGGACGTGGCGGCCGACCCGGCGTTCGACCCGTGGCGCGAGCAGGTCAGCGAGCGCGGCGTCCGGTCGGCGGCCGCCGCGCCGCTCGTCTACGAGGACGAGTGCTACGGCGTGCTGGTCGTGTACGCCACCGAGCCTGGGGCGTTCGACGACGCCGAGCAGGCGCTGCTGGACGAACTCGCTGCGGACGTCGCGCACGCGATTCACGCCCGCGAGGTGCGCGACGACCTGGCGCTGCACAACCGCGCGATGAACGAGGCGCCCGTCGGCATCACCATCACCGACCCGTCCCTGGAGGACAACCCAGTGGTGTTCGCGAACGACGCGTTCACGGAACTGACGGGGTACGAGCGCGCGGACATCGTGGGCGAGAACCACCGGATACTCCAGGGGCCGGACAGCGACCCGGACGCGGTCGCGGCGATGCGCGAGGCGGTCGACGAGGGCGAACCGGTGACCGTGGAACTGTGGAACTACCGGAAGGACGGCTCGCGGTTCTGGAACCGCGTGTCGATAGCGCCGGTACGGGAGGACGGCGAGGTCGTGAACTTCGTCGGGTTCCAGGAGGACGTCACGGAGCGCAAGCGCCGCGAGCGCGAACTCCGGGAGAGCCAACACCGCTTCGAGGCGCTGTTCGACGACCCGAACATCCTGGTCGGCCTGCTCGACCCGGACGGCACGCTCCGGGACGCGAACCAGACGGCGCTGTCCTATCTGGACGCCGACCGGGAGGACGTGGTCGGCGAGCCGTTCTGGGAGACGCCGTGGTGGTCGGCGGAGGCCCGGGACGACCTCCAGGCGTGGATTTCGCGCGCGGCGGACGGCGAGTACGTCGAGTACGAGACCGAGCACGAGCAGTCCGGGAACGGCGCGTTCGTCGTGGAGGGCGCAATCCGGCCGGTCACCGACGAGTCCGGCGACGTGCAGTCCCTTGTGGTGTCAGCCCGGGACGTCACCGACCGCGAGCGCCGCGAGCGCGTGCTGGAACGCCAGAACGAGCGCTTCGACGAACTCGCGAG
>JBDGQF010000090.1:0-4427 GCA_042219255.1 Halobacterium sp.
ATGGCAGCGGGCATACGCGACCGTTCGCCCGGCGGGCAGAATAGTGTCGGGGCCGGACGGGCGCCGACGCCGCCGTCAGTCGAGCGCCCGCTCGCCCGCGCCGTCAGTCGTCCGCCGGCGTCTCCGGCTCGGTCGGGACGTCGTCGCCGCGTTCGGCGACGTGCTCGGCGACTTTCCGGCGGTTGAGTTCGCCGATGCGGTCGGCGGTGGCGTCCACGAACTCGAAGAGGTCGTCGCGCACCGCGGCGTCCTGGTCGCGAATCGTCGGGCCGTCGCTGTCCTCGCTATCGAAGTCCGGGTGGACGGGGAGTTCGGCGAGCACGGGGACGTCGTAGTCGTCGCTGATTTCGGCGGCGCCGCCGGTGCCGAACACGTCGTGGACGTCCCCGCAGTTCGGGCAGTAAAACGACGCCATGTTCTCCACGACGCCGAGCACGGGCGCGTCGTGGTCGTCGAACAGGCGCAGGCCCTTCCGCGCGTCGGCGACCGCCATCTCCTGTGGGGTGGTGACGACGACGCCGGCGACGGGCAGCGTCTGGAGGAGGTTCAGGGAGGCGTCGCCCGTGCCCGGCGGCAGGTCGACGACGAGGTAGTCGAGGCGGCCCCACTCCACCTCGTTCACGAACTTCATCATCACGTTGTTCACCATCGGGCCGCGCATCACCGCCGGTTCGTCGCCGTCGGGCATCATGTGGTCGGTGCTCATCACGCGCACGCCCTCCGAGGCCGGCGGCACGATGTCGCCGTCCGGCGTGACGCCGGGTTCGTTCTCGGTGGGGAGGACGCGCGGCACGTTCGGGCCGTGGACGTCCGCGTCGAGGATGCCGACGCGCGCGCCGCGGTCGTTCAGGCCGGCGGCGAGGTTCGCGGCGACCGTGGTCTTCCCAACGCCGCCCTTCCCGGACGCCACCGCGACGACGTTCTTCACGTTCGGGAGAATCTCGTCGTCGAACCCCTGGTCGCTGCCGACGCTCGCGCGCAGGTCGGGTTCGAGGCCGGCGTCCTCGACGACGTCCCGGATATCGTTCCCGATGTCGATTTCCGTGGGCGCGTACGGCGCGTTGAACGCGAGTTCGACGAGCGCGGTGTCCTCGCTGACTGCGACGTCGGTCACGAGCCCCATGGAGACGATGTCGTCGCCGTTCTGTGGGTCTTCGACGGCCGCGAGTCGGTCTCTGAGTTCGGTTGCGGTGAGTGTCATTGTCGTTGCGTGGAGTGCCGGTGGAACCGGCGGAGTCGGTCGGTGGTCGGTGCGTCGAGTGGGGGTCGCGTTCAGAAGAACGCGAACTTGATTAGCATCGTGACGACGAACAGGCCGCCCCACAGCGCCGTGGTGATGCCGGCGAGGTACGTCACGCCGAGCGCGGCGGTCGACCTGTCGCTTGGGTCGCCGAGGTACCACGCCGCCAGCATCACGTAGACGGGCGCGAGCACGATGCCGAAGATGAGGTACGTGCCCGGGCCGACGAACGGCAGCGTGTACGGCGCCGACGACAGCGGCAACATCAGTCGCTCACCTCCTCGTGGTCGTCCTCGATTGCGTGCAGTTCCACCACCGGAATCACCTTCGAGACGCCGAGGAAGAACAGCACGACGATGCCGACCGTCCCCAGAATCGAGGACAGTTCGACGACCGACGGCTGGTAGACGCCGGGGACGCCGTCGTACAACTGGAAGTGCGCGTGCTGGAGGCCCTCCACGACGAACAGCGCCTTCTCGATGAGCGTGCCGACGAGCACGCCGACGGAGACGGCGACGATGCGGGGAATCGTGAACAGCGACGCCTTCAGCGCGGACGCGAAGATGTACAGTTCCGCGAGGACGACGAGGCCGATGGCGACCCAGTAGATTGGGGTCGCAATCTTCACTTCGGTGGCGTGCTGGAGCGTCGTCGGCGCGGCGAAGATGCCCGTGATGACTTGCTGGAGCTGGAGCCACAGGAACATCAGTCCGAAGAAGCCCAGCCACTTCGACAGCCCGTAGAACACCTGGGTCGGGATGAGTTCCTGCCAGCCGTACGCGTACCGGAACGCGGCGGCGACGATGATGATGCCGCTGACCGCGGACGTCAGCGCGATGGAGAGGAACGACGGCCCCTGGACGCCGCCCGCCCAGCCCGCCATCGACGGCAGGAGCGCGAACAGCCACGGGATGACGCCGCCGTGCAACAGCAGCGGCGCCATGATGATGATGGCGAACGCCAGCCACCACACCATGCGCTCGACGACCTCGTCCTCCTTCTCGCTGTACCCCACCATCAGCGCCTTGTACAGCGGTTCGAACGTGTCGGGCAGGCGGTCTCTGAGCCGGTGAATGTCGTACCGGATGGTCAACAGGAGGTAGGTCGCGGTCAGCACGAAGTACGCGGTGATGACGGTGACGTCCCACGCGAGCGGCGACCACTGGACGCGCCACGGCCACGCCGGCAGCACGCTCGTCACGAGGCGGTCGGGGCGGCCGACGTGAATCAGGATGTAGAGGCCGGCGCAGGACAGCGCGGCGATGGTGAGCAGTTCCGCCATGCGCGCGACCGGCTGGTAGGTGTCCATGCCGAGCAAGCGCACGGCCGCGGAGAGGATGATGCCGCCGTGCGCGATGCCCACCCACCAGATGAACGCGCCGATGTAGAGGCCCCACGGCACGCCGCCGCCGGAGCCCCAGTCGCCGAGGTGGGTGACGATGAGGCCGTGCTGGAGCTGCTGGACGTAGAAGTACAGCCAGACGCCGATGCCCGCAAGCGCCGCCAGCAGCACGACGACGAAGTACTTCGACCGGGACTGAATCGGCCGCACGAGCGTGTCCCGGTCGACGCCGGAGACGTCGACGCTCACGGCCGCTCACCCCCGCTGGCCGCGGTGACGCGCCGCGTCTCGTCGTCGCTGCGGCGGAACGGGTCGGCGTCGCGTCCGGCGCCAGTCATGCCTCTTCACCCTCCTTGTTCGCCATCGCGCCGTTGTCCAGGACTTCCTCCTTGCGGTTGTCGACGACGCCGACGTCCTCGTAGGCGACGGGGCCCTCGACCTGTTCGGCGTGCGGCGACGGCTCGTTCCCGATGTAGTGGACGTTCGGACTGGTGCCGCGCTCCTCCATCAGTTTGAACGTGGAGACGGTGTGCTCCTTGCGGTTCTCGAACGTCGACAGGTCGTTTTCCTGCTGTGACTTGTACTCGCGGAGGTGCTTGTTCGGGTCGCTCTCCGGGTCGTTCAGGTCGCCGAAGTGGATGGCGTCCATCGCGCACGCCTCCTCGCAGGCCGTCGTCCCGATTTTGTCCTCGCCCATCTGGCCGTCCTGGCGGTCGACGCAGAACGTGCACTTTCCCATCACGCCCTTCGGCGGGCGCGCGCCCACCCACTTCCCGCGCTCGTCGTACTGGTGGTCGTCGGGAATCTCGCTGTCCGGGACGTCCGGTTCGCCCCACTGGAAGTAGTTCACGCCGTACGGACAAGACACCTCGCAGTACCGACACCCGATGCAGATGTCGTAGTCCGTGAGCACGAGGCCGTCCTGCTCGCGCGTGTGGCGCGCGCCGACCGGACACACCTTCGTGCACGGCGAGTCCGTGCAGTGCTGGCACGGCCGCACGAGGAAGTTCTCGTCGCCCTGGTCTTCCTCCTCGAACGTGAACACGTACATCCAGTTCGCGCCCCGGGACGTGCCGTGCTCCTGGTTGCACGCGACGACGCACGCCAGACACCCGTCGCAGTTGTTGAGGTTGATGGTCATGCCGTAGCGGGTGCCTTCGTCGTCGCTGCCGTCGTCGGCGGCCGCGGCGTTGTTCTGGCCGGCGCTGGCGAACATGCCGAGCGCGGCGAACGCCGCGCCGCCCTTCTTCATCACTTCGCGCCGCGAGACGTCCTCGCGGTCGGCCAGCGACTCCAGTTTCTCGCCGACGCCGTCGCCGCCGACGTCGTCCAGCAGCCCCGAGATTTCGCGGTCGTCCTCGCCGAACTCCGCGAGGACGTCCTCGTGGTACTCGCGGTAGAACTCCGCTTCGGTCATCTCGCCGGCGGCGACGCGCTGGGCGTCTTTCGCCATCTCGACGCCGAGGTCGGTGTCGTACTCGGTGTCGTCGAGCAGGCGTTCCATGCGCTCGGTCTCCTCGTCGTCGAATGAGACTGGGTCGTCCTCGTGAGGCTTGGGCATTCGTATCCTCCTCCTGCGTCGCGCGCGGCCGCCGCCCCCGGGACGCCCCCGGGGACGGCGCGCGACCGCACGCGCCGACCGTCAGTCGACACTATCGAGTAGCCCAGCAAGAACCGTCGCCGTCGTTTTCAGAATCTGGGAGCCGACCGGACGTGTTCGAACCCCCGTCTAAGTGGGGGACGGCGCGGCCGCCCTACAGGCCGAGAATCTCGCGCGCCTGCGCCGGCGACGCCACCTCGCGGCCGAGTTCGTCCGCGACGCGCACGACGCGCTCGACGAGCTGT
>JBDGQF010000422.1:0-4415 GCA_042219255.1 Halobacterium sp.
GGTCGAGGCAGTCGCGGCAGCTGGCGGGCGTGACGAGTTGGATGCGGTATTCGGTTTCGACGACGCCGGTGCCGTCTTCGCGTTCGACGATGGAGTCCCACTGCGGGAAGAGGAATTCGGGTTCGTTGCCGCATTCGAAGCACGTGGTCATGGACGGCGCGCCGTTCTCGGCGTGACCGTTGAGCCAGGCGTCCTCGCAGTCGGTGCAGAGGCTGCCCTCGACGCTACCGGAGGGGCGGTGTATCGTGACGCGGTCGTAGTCGGCCGTGCGGCCGCATCGAGAGCAGTCCATTTTGTTGTGTCCCAACCGTAGTGGGGAGCGGAGCGCGTGCGTTGGAGAGGGTGACAGTACCTTATCAGTATTTGGGAGGGTGGCGGTCGAAGCGGCAGGCAGCGGCCCCGGAGACCGTTCGTTCGGGACTGGCGTTAGGCAGCCGCTAATGGTGTCTGCGAGGCCCTGCGTGCTCGAAAACCGAGTGAGTGGTGTCCGTCAGGAGTCCGCGGAGCGTTCCGCTCGCAGCCGGAACACGAGCCAGAGCGCCGCGACGGTGACGGCGGCGACGGCAATCTGGACGGGGCCGCCGCCCGCGGCGGCCGTGGAGCCGGCGGCGGTGCCGCCGACGACCGCTGTTCCCGTGGACGTGGCGAACACGCAGCAGAGACTGAGGACGCCGCCGAGACCGAGCCACGCCAACCGAGAGCCGTCGCCACCGTCGCCGTTTTCGCCGTCAGCGTCAGCGTCGGCGTCGGTGCCGACGGTGGCGCTGGCGTCCGTCTCGACGGTGGCGTTGGCGTCGGTGTCGGCGGTCACGCCAGTCGAGTCAGTCATCGGATTCGTGTTCGGTCGCCGGTCGCTTGTAGGTGTGGGTGGTGGCGGCATCGCGGCGTGGCTGTGGCGTGCTGGCCTGGTGGTGGGGTCGCGCGCTCGCTGGTGGCTGTCGCGGCCCTCATTCGTCGAGGGAGCCGTTCAGCACTTTCGCGGCGACGAGCACGGGGTCCCAGACGGGACTGAACGGCGGCGCGTACGCGAGGTCGAGGCGTTCGACCTCCGGGACGGTGGCGTCGCCGTCGAGTGCGGTCGCGACCGTGTCGATGCGGACGGCGGCGCGGTCGGTGCCGACGATGCTGCCACCGAGGAGGCGGCCGGTCTCGCGGTCGGCAGTGAGGGTCACCGTCGTGTCCGCACCGCCGGGATAGTAGCCCGACCGCGACCCGGCGGTGACCGTCTCCGAGACGGGGTCGAACCCGGCGTCGCGGGCGCGCTCGTGGTCGGTGATGCCGGTGCGGCCGCACTCCGTCTCGAAGGCTTTCACGACCGCGGTGCCGGCGACGTCGCCGACGGGCGTGGGGTCGCAGGCGACGGTCTGGCCGACGGCGCGGCCGGCGCGGTTCGCGGTCAGTCCGAGCGGCACCCAGTCAGGGTCGCCGGTGACGGTGTGCGTCATCTCGGCGCAGTCGCCGGCGGCGTAGACGCCGTCGACGGTGGTCTCGCCGTACTCGTCGGTCGCAATCGCGCCGGAGTCGCCGAGTTCGATGGGCGTGTCGTCGGTGAGACCGGTGTTCGGCCTGACGCCGATGCCGACGACGGCGACGTCGACCGGCGTGCGCTCGCCGTCCGCGACCACTGCGTCGACGGCGTCGTCGCCAGCCAGGCGGTCGACCTCGGTGCCCAGGTGGAGGGTGACGCCGTGGTCGCGGAGGGTGTCCGCTACCTCGTCGCCGACGGCGTCACCGAACGGCGGCAGGAGGCGGTCTGGCCGCTGGAAGACGTGGACGTCGAGGTCGTGCGCGCTGAACGCTTCAGCCATCTCCACGCCGACGTAGCCGCCGCCGACGATGGCGGCCGACTCGGGCGGCTCCATGGCGGCGTACCGTTCGACCAGCGCGCGGTCGACGAACTCGCCGTCGACGTCCTCTGGGTCGATTTCGTCGGGCGGCGTGAGGTACGCGCGCAGGGCCGCCGTGGCGTCCATGCTGTGAATCGTGAACGCGCCGTCGAGGCCGGCGCCCTCGATTGGGTCGGAGACGGCGTGCGCGCCGGTCGCGAGCAGGAGGTCGCCGTACGCCTGCTCGAATTCTGCGCCGTCCTCTGGGGCGACGGTCACCGTCTGTTCGTCCGTGTCGACGGCGACGACTTCGTGGCCGCGCCGGAGGTCGATGCCGCGTGCTGCGACGTCGTCGGGCGTCAGCGACAGGAGGTCGGACAGCGACTCGACGTCGCCTTTCACGTAGTACGGCATCCCGCACTGCGCGTACGACACCCACTGTCCCTGCTCGAAGACGACGACGTCGCGGTCTGGGGCGTCGCGTTTCAGTTTGCTCGCCGCGCTCAGTCCAGCGGCGTCACCTCCGACGACGACGAACGGGGCTGTCATACGCTGGCCGTCGGGGTGGACGCACGTAACTGTACGAGTGAGTCGCAGGTAACCGCACGGCGGACGGGTCGTCCCGTCACGCGGGCGCGCCGGTCACTCCGGCCGGTAGAAGGCATCCTCGCCGTGGTCGTCCTGCCACGCGAACGCGAACAGGCGTCGCGCCGGCACGCGGTCGAGGCGCCGGCCGTCCGCGGCCTCGCCGGTCGCCGGCGTCCACGTCGTGCCGTCGGCGCGGACGTCGCCGTCGCGGCGCTCGAACTCGTAGCCCGGGTCTCGGTACGCGTGGACGCCGGCGTCGTCCGTGGCGAACACGACCACGTCCAGGCCGCCGACCGTGGTCTGGACGACGCCGCCGGCGTCCCGCACCC
The DNA here is from genome assembly GCA_042219255.1 of Halobacterium sp. Taxonomy (GTDB): domain Archaea; phylum Halobacteriota; class Halobacteria; order Halobacteriales; family Halobacteriaceae; genus Halobacterium. Next base: position 2,744 of record JBDGQF010000422.1, read on the forward strand.
GCGGCAGCGGGAACCCGACGGCGTCGCCGCCGTGGTCGACGCCGAGGACGACTGTCTTCGCGTCGAGGTCGTCGCGCGTCCACTCTCGGCCGCCACCGGTGCCGCGGTGGGCGGCCAGACCGAACCCGTCGCCCTCGACGTAGTCGTCGTAGGGAGCGTCGTCGTACTCGATGGGCGCGGGCTCGTCGTCGCTGCTCGCCGCCTCGCTCTCGCCGCCCGGCGCCTGGAGCACGACGCCGTCGGGATGGGCGTCCCGGAAGTCCCGCCAGGACAGCACCGCGCCCGCCAGTACTGTCAGCGTCTCGCCCTCGAACGTGCCGCTGATGCACTCGCCGCTGGACTGCTTGAACTCGCTTTCGGTCTCGCGGTCGTACATCACGAGGTCGTCGTCGGCGAGTTTGCCGGAGACGCCGAACTCCAGCGTCCGGCCGTCGAGGGTGCGGTCGTAGACGACGCCGCTCCCGCAGAGCGGACACCACGTCACCGCGATGGGGCGGCCGTCGTCGAGGACGTCGTTGACGATTTCGTGGTAGTTCAGGTAGCGCACGGGGTACGCGCGCGGCGGGTCGGCGGTCTCGACGGCGACCACGAGGTCGTCCGGGTCGCCGTCGTAGGCGTCGCCGAACGAGGGGTCGTCGACGCTCGGAATCGCGTCGCGCGGAATGACCTGGCGGACGTTCACACTGACGGGTAGTGCGAGGACGGTCTTAGCACCGGCGCCCGCCACCAGCGCGTGGTCAGGCGGCGAGGTTGCTGCGGAAGCCGCGCTGAATCGACATCGCGTGCGCGTAGTCGGACTCCGAGAGGACGCCGACGACGTCGCCGTCCTCCTCGACGAGCGCTGTGGGGCCGCCGGCCTGGTTCAGTGCGGCGAGCGTGTCGAAGGCGTCGTCCGAGGGCGCGACGCGCGGCACCTCCCGCACCGCGTCTTCGATGGTGGTCGTCGCGCGGTCGCGGCCTTTGACGGCTTTGAGGTCGGCCAGCGAGACGACGCCGACGACCTCACCGGCTTTCTCGACGACATGAATCGACTGCCGGTCGCTGAGCAGCAGACGGCCGAACTCCTCGATGGTGGTGTCCGCGGAGACCGTCTCGGGGTCGCGGGTCATGATGTCGCCGACGGTGAGTCCCTCTAGCAGTTCGTCCAGCAGGACGGTGCGGGACTCCGTGGTCGCGGCGCCGTAGATGAACCACGCCAGCAGGAGCATGATGAGGTTGAAGCTGAGCACGCCGACGATGGCGAACAGGAACGCGAACAGGACGCCGACGCGCGCGGCGAGCCGGGTCGCCGTGCCGTACGGGCGCTTCCGGGCGAGGAGCGCGCGGAAGATGCGGCCGCCGTCCATCGGGAACGCGGGCAGGAGGTTGAAGCCGGCGAGCAGGAGGTTCGTGAGCGCGAGGTAGCCGACGACGAACCGAGACACCTGCAGCGACTCCGGCGCGACGAGCACCGCGGCGTAACAGGCGACCGCCACGAGCACGCTCACGACGGGGCCGGCGATGGCAATCCAGAACTCGCGGTCCCACTCCTTGGGCATCGTCTTCAGTGACGCGATGCCGCCGAGAATCCACAGCGTGATGGACTCGATTTCGATGCCGTACCGGAGCGCCGCCCACGAGTGCCCGAGTTCGTGCAGCGTCACGCTCACGAACAGGCCGACGGCGGCGGTGA
>JBDGQF010000043.1:0-1665 GCA_042219255.1 Halobacterium sp.
CCGGAGAACGCGAACAGCGCGACGAGCGCCCACTGGTCTGCGGGCGCGTTCACGAGGAGGACGGGGAACGTCGCGTACACGGCGAACCCGAGCGATATCACGGGCTTGAGGCCGACGCGTTCGGCGAGCCGAGACACGGGCAGCATCGACGCGAGCGCGACCAGCATCTCGACGCCGAGCAGCACGCCGAAGAACGACTCGGGACTGAGGGCGACGCCGAACGCGTCGAAGCCGACGCCGTCGCCGCCGAGGAACTCGGTGACGACGATGACGAAGAACACGTACGCCATGCCGTTCGCGAACCGCACGAGGACGTCCGCGACGAGCAGCGGCCGGAGCGCCGCGGGGAGGTCGCGGAGGTCGGAGACGACCTGGGCGACGCCCGCGAACTCCTCGCCGATGGTGTCGCCCTCGGGGTCGTAGAGGACGTGCTGGACGGCCGTCCCCGCGACGGCGAACGCGACGGCGGCGGCGAGCACCCACTGGAAGCCGAGCGTGAAGTCGCTGGCGACGGCGACGAGGCCGGACGCCAGCAGCGGGCCGACGAGGAAGCCGACGCGCCGGAACGTCTCCGTGCTCGCGAACCCGGCGGCGAGTTCGTCCTCGGGGACGCTCTGCTTGACGACGGCGAACGTCGCGCCGAGGCCGAACGACTTCCAGGCCTGCGTGAGGAAGAGCCCGACGAAAATCCACGCCCACGGCGGGACGGCGACCGGGCCGACGGCGAGGACGCCGAGTCGTGGGGCGACCAGCCAGAACAGGAACCCGAGCGCGGACAGCAGGCCGAACGCGGTGAGCGCGCGCCGCGACCCGAGGCGGTCGGAGACGGCGCCGCCGGGATAGGGGTAGGCGGCGCTGATGAGGTTGCCGAGACTACCGTAGAGGCCGATGACGCCGGCGCCCGCGCCGAGCACGCTCAGGTACCGCGGGACGTACCGACTCGTCATCTGGAAGCCGAGGCTGAACGCGAACATCGCCGCCGACAGCACGAGGACGTCGCGTTCCGTGGAGAGCAGTTGGCGGAGCGGCGCGCGCGGGTCGACTGTCCGGTCGTCGGCCGGCATCCGTGACTTGGCGTTCTCGGGAGGTTCACATAACTCTGCTGACGCGCCGCGTGAGGCTGCACGACGACGGGGCCGCGCGAGTCCTGGTGTCGTGGTTCGTCAGCGACGCCGACCGCCGCGACACGCTCGCCGCCCTGCTCGACGCGGACGGCGTCTCAGTGTACGCCTACGACGGCGACGTACCGGTGCCATTCGGCATCACTGACGACGTGGTGTTCGTCGGCGTGGAGTCCGAGGAGGGCGCGCCGGCCGCGCTCGTCGAATCGACGGACGACCGAGTCCGCGACTGGGCAATCGACGTGTTCGAGTCGCGGCGCGCCGCCGCCGACGAACTCCGGCCGAGTGACCTCGACGACTACGCCGACGCGTAAACCCCATTCCGGTTGAGGAAACCGGCGGCCACCGCGCCTACGTGCTGGCCGCCGAACACCCGGGCATGGCCGGCCCACACCCCTCGAAGTACGGACTGGAGGACGCGACCGTGTACGTCCACGAGAAGGACGACGAGACCGCGGAAGTCACGCACATCGACGTCGAACACCCCGACCTGAACGAAATCATCGAACCGGGCGAGAACACGTACGTCGGCGGCAAGGACGGC
>JBDGQF010000043.1:1765-4411 GCA_042219255.1 Halobacterium sp.
GTCCTCGTCGGCGTCGCCGACCACGCAGTAGTCGAGGTCGACGGGGTGCAGGCGGAGTTCCACGGGGCTGCCGTCCGCGCTGAGTTCGACCTCGAAGAGGAAACTCCGGTCGTTGCGCAAGTCGTCGTCGACCGCGTAGTCGTCAACGAAGTCGCCCGCGTCGTAGAGAATCGGCGCGCCGCCCCGGACTTCGACGCCCTGGAAGACGTGCGCGCTGTGGCCGTGCACGACGTCGACGCCCTCGTCGACCAGCCACCGCCCGAACTCGCGGTACTGGGCGGCGGGCTCCGCGACCATGTTCGGCCCCCAGTGCAGGGACGCCATCACGAGGTCTGGGTCGGTGGCGCGGGCGCGTTCGAGGGCGTCGTGGACGGCCTCGCGGCTCTCCTCGTCGTCGACGTCGCACTCGATGCGCGCCGTGCCTGGGCTGTCATCGCCGGCGGCGTACTCCGGCGTGTTGTCGGTGAATGCCACGACAGCGATGTCGCAGTCGTCGACAGAGAACATCGCCGGGTCGAGCGCCGAATGCCAGTCGCGGCCGGCGCCCACGTGTTCGATACCGGCGTCGTCGAGGGCGTCCAGGGTGTCGCGGAGCGCGACCGCCTGGTAGTCGAGGACGTGGTTGTTCGCGAGTGTCACGCCGTCGACGCCGACGGCGTCCAGCGCCGGCACCGCCCACGCTGGGTCTGCGCGGAAGTGGAACGCGCGCCGCGTCCGCGTCCACTGCTCGCCGCGCGTGGACAGACAACATTCGAGGTTGCAGAACAGGCCGTCCAGCGACCGGAGGCGGTCGGTCAGGTCGCCCCAGACGGCGTCCGGCGCGCGCGACTGCTGGCGCTCGTCGACCTTCCGCCCCAACATTACGTCCCCGGTCAGGCCGAGCGTCGCCATACCCACGGGTAGGCGCTCGCTCCTGTTAGTCGTTCTCGCAGAACGGGGCCGTTACTGCGGCGGAATCGCGGTCTCGGGCGCGCTGTCGGCGAGCGCGCGCTTGACCGTCTCGACGGCCTCGCTGTCGGCCTCGCACTGGTTCTCCATCAGCACCGTCTCGCTGGGGAACAGGCGCTCGCCGACCTCCAGGCCGTGTTCGCGCGCCGTCGACCCCGTGACTGTGAGGTAGACGCCGACGCCGACGTCAGCGATTGCGGCTTCCTCCTCGCGGCCCGCCTCGGGATACACGAACTCGATGCCCTCCGTGGCGTCCGTGCCGAGGACGGCTTCGACGAGGCGCTCGTAGCGCGGACTGATGCAGAGGTCGCCCTCGTAGGCGGCGACGAACTCGCGGTCGAGCGCGTCGGCGCCGACCGCTTGCTTCGCCGCGGGCGTCGCCAGCAGCGTGTGGTGGACCGTGTCGCCGAGCCCCGAGACGACGCGCACGTCCGTGTCGTGGGGGTCGATGCGGTCGTTCAGGTCCGCGATAGTCGAGAGCGGTTCCGGCCGTAGCTGGACGACCTCCTCGAGGACGAGGTCGGCGCTGTCGAACCCGAGCGCGAACTCGTGCGTGCGGAGCGCGCGGAACGGCTCCTCGCGGCCCACCAACTGGACGGGCGTCCCGTCCAAATCGAGGGTCAGCGAGTCGAAGACGATGCGGCGGGGTTTCCCGGCGCGCGCGTCACGGAGCAGCGTGTAGTCCGGGCGGTGCGGGTCGCCCGGCTCGCTGTATTCGGCGAGTCGCTCGTAGACGCCCTCCTCGGGCGTCTGTTCGTCCTTCGCGACCGCCTTCTCGTACCGGAGCGTCGACGCGACGTTGTCGGCCACGTCGGTCGCGTCCGCTCGCGCTGCGAGACGGTCGAGTACGGCTTCCAGCGGCCGTCCCTTCCGCGGGACGGCGACGCGCACCGGCGCTGTCATTGTCGAGAACAGTCGGCCAGCGCCGAAAACGGTTGTGATTCCGGGGACGCTGCCGTGCGGTCGGCCGCGTCCGGGTCGTTACGTCCCGAAAACGTCGGATAGCTGGCTGCGCCACTCCTCGATGTCGTCGACGTGGGATTCGAGGTCGTCGAGGTCGTCCTCGATGTCCTCGACGTCGTCCTCGAGTTCCTCGACGTCCATGAGGGCGTCCTCGGTGTCCGCGAGGCGTTCGTCCAGGGCGTCCACGTCGCCGCGTACGCGCTCGACCGTCTCCTCGAGTTCGTCGATTGCGGCGACGTCCTCCTCGACGTCGGCGACGCGCTCGCGGAGGGCTTCGCGGTCGTCGGCCGCGCTCTCCACGCTCGCTTCGACTTCCGCGAACTCGTCGCCGAGTTCGTCGAGTTCGGCGGACAGCGACTCGACGTCAGCCTCGATGTCCGAGACGAGTTGCTGGGCGGTGCCCTCCTCGTCGATGAACTCTTCGAGGGCGTCCGTGTACGCTTCCAGTTCAGAGACGCGGCTCTGGAGGTGGTCGATTTCGACCTGCGTGCTGTTCGGCACGCCGCCGAACGCGTCCTGGAGCGTCGCCAGTTCGTCGTCGCTGACCTCGTCGTTCCGGACGGCCTCGGCGAGCGTGCTCACGAGGTCGCTCGCGTCGAAGCCGACGGCGCCGGCGCCCGGTTCGGGCGCTGCTCCGGCGGCTTCCTTGGCTTCGCCGGGTTCCTCGCCGAAGCCCTCCGCTTCGGGTTCTTCGACGCCTTCCTCGGCCTGCGGCGGTTCGGGCTGTTCGGCGCC
>JBDGQF010000280.1:0-4401 GCA_042219255.1 Halobacterium sp.
ACGTCGTCGCCGCCCTCGACGCCGTCGACCACGCGCGAGTCGGCCACCCCACGGACATCTTCGCCCCCATCGAAGACATCGACCCCGCCGTCATCGCACTCGGCTACGACCAACACCACGACGCCGACGCCATCCAGGCCGAACTCGACGACCGCGGCATCGACTGCACGGTCGAACGCGCGTCCGGCCGCGACAAACGCTACGACGGCGAACTCCTCTCCACCGGCGACATCGTCGACCGCATCCTCGACCAACGCGGTTAGTCATTCAGTTCGTCTCAGTCTGTTTCTGCAAGTGAGTCGTCGCCGCTTCCTCGAAAGCCCCGGCGCGCTCGCGGTCGCTCGTAGCCATTGTCTCTTCCTCGAAAGCCCCGGCGCGCTCGACTCGGAGGTCTCGCTGCGCTCCTCGCTCCGCTGCGGTGCTTGCGTCGCCCGCCGTTGTCGACCGCGCCGCCCCTTTCGTATTCCCGCCCGTGCTGATTGATTAGCCGGCAGTAACACGCTCACTGAACAGCCGGTAGGGCTGAGCGGACGCGCAGCGTCCGCGGGGGTCGGACAACGAACGTAGTGAGTCGTCCGGGACTGAAAGGGGCCGCTCGCTCGCGTTCACGTGGTCGTCTCGCCGGCCGCTATCGCCGACCGGAGGGAGGCGATATGCCGGCGAGCGACCGCGAGCGAGCGGGGGCTTTCGAGGAAGTGGAGACGATGAGTGCAGAGGAGCAGAGTCAGTCGATTACAGTCCGAGTTCGCGGCCGATGACGAGGTGCTGGATTTCGCTGGTGCCTTCGCCGATTTCCATGAGTTTGGCGTCGCGGAAGAACCGCTGTGGCGCGAAGTCCGTGGTGTAGCCGTAGCCGCCGAGGGTCTGGACGGCGTCTTCGGCGACTTCGCGGGCGGCCTCGCTGGCGTCGAGTTTCGCGAGCGCGGACTCCTTGGTGACGGACTGGCCGGCGTCGTACCGGCAGGCGGCTTTCCGGGTGAGGAGGCGGGCGCGTTCGGTCTTCCGGTGCATGTCCACGAGTTTGTTCCGGATGGCGTCGAACTCCGAGATTGGCTGGCCGAACTGTTCGCGTTCTGTCGCGTACTCCTTGGCGGCGTCGTACGCGCCCTGCGCGAGCCCGGTGGAGAGCGCGGCGATGGAGATGCGGCCGCCGTCGAGGGTCTTCTTCGTCTGCTCCCAGCCCTCGCCCTCCTCGCCGAGCAACCGGTCTGCGGGAATCCGGCAGTCGTCGAACTGGATTTCGCACGTCGGGGAGGCGTTCAGTCCCATCTTGTCCCATTCGGTGGTGACTTCGAAGCCGTCGTCGTTGCGCGGGTCGACGATGAACGTCGAGATGCCGTCGTAGCCCGTGTCCGGGTCGGTGACGGCTTTCACGATGACGCTCCCCGCGACGGACGCGTTCGTGATGAACTGTTTCGTGCCGTTGAGGACGTACTCGTCGCCGTCCCGCTCCGCCATCGTGTCCATGTCGCTGGCGTCGCTCCCGCTGTCCGGTTCCGTGAGCGCCCACGACCCCAGGTATTCGCCCTCCGCGAGCGGGCGCAGCCACTCCTCTTTCTGCTCTTCGGTGCCGAACAGTTCGATTGGCTTCGACGCCAGCGAGATGTGCGCCGCGTACGACAGCCCGATAGACCCCGAGACGCGGCCGAGTTCCTCGGTCACCAGCGAGTACATGAGTTGGTCGCCGCCGAGGCCGCCGTACTCCTCGCTCACCGGCACCCCCATCATGTCCAGGTCGGCGAGCTCGTCGAACACCTCCTCCGGGAACCGGTGCTCCTCCTCGATGTCCCACGCAATCGGCTCGATTTCCGCCTCACAGAACTCCCTGACGGTGTCCCGAACCATCCGGTGCTCGTCGGGAAGGTCGAAGTCCATGCCCCAAAATTTGCCACCGCCCGCATAAACACACCGGAACGACCGTGAACGACCACCGCACAGCGCCGCAGTCTGGCGCGTCGGCCTCCAGTGGCGCGCTGCCCGCGGGTCGCTGCGCTCCCCGCTCGTCCTACCGTTGACTCGCTACCGCTCGTCAACGCGCCCGCTGGAGTTTTACCCGCTCCACTCGTTGTTCCGCTGTGAGCATCCGCCAGTTCGTCCGCGGGACCGTCCCCTGGGACTCCCTGGAAGCAGTCGCGCGAGAGGTCGCCAACCGGTACGACGAGCCGGAGGCGCGCGTGACGTTCCTGGAGACGGACAACTGGCTGTCGACGCCGTGCGTCGTCAACGACCGGTTTTTCGTGAAGGTCGTGTCCGGACAGAACGCGCTCGTCCACGCGCTCTTCACTGGTGCGCGGAACCTCGGCGCGTTCTCCAGCGGGCGCGAGGGCTTCTTCGAGCCGTTCGACGGCCCGGTGGAGATGGCGGAACACGAACTCGAGGCGACGCGGAAACTCCGCGACATCGGCGTGAACGCGCCGGAACCCGTCGAGGCGTTCGAAGTGGACGGCCTCGGCGTGCTCGTCCTGGAGTACCTCCCGGACTTCCGGCAGCTGGACGAACTGTCCGCCGAGGACGTGGAGCGCCACGCGCCGGCGCTGTTCCGCGCGCTCGCGACGATGCACGAGAACGGCGTCGCGCACGGCGACCTGCGCGGCGAGAACGTCCTCGTCGCTGACGACGAACTCTACTTCATCGACGCGACGAACGTCGCCGACGACCAACTCGACGGCGCGCGGGCGTACGACCTCGCGTCGGCGCTCGCGTCCCTGGAGCCGTTGATTGGCGCGCAGACGGTCGTCGACGTCGCGCTGGACGCGTACAGTCCGTCCGAGGGGTCTCGGACGCGCGCGGAAAATGCGGTGGCGCTCCTGGACGCCCAGGACTTCCTGGGGTTCGTCCAGATTCGGCCCGACCACGCGTTCGACGCCGCGGCGCTCGCCGGCGAAATCGAGAAAGCGGCGAGCGCCAGCGAGCGCGCCAGCCGGTGACTCAGAGCCGGACGCCGAACTCGCGCGTGAGGACGTCGTGCCACTCTCCTGGGTCGACGTCAATCTGCGTCTCCTGGCCGTCGACGGTGCGCGTGAGCGTGTCGGCGTCCAGGACGAGCGACCCGTCCGGCGTCGACCGCTGGACTGTCGGGCCGGACGTGAACGTGCCGTCCGGTTCGTTCGCGAGGTACTCGCAGGTCGCCTCGAAGTAACTGAGCGTCCTGGGTTCGGTCTGGAACCGGTAGCGGACGCGCCAGTCGCCGCCCGGTTCGCGGACGCGCAGGACGTAGTCAGAGAGCGCGGTGTCGTCCCTGTCGACGCGCCACTGCACGCCGACGACGTCCTCGACGACGCTGCCGTCCAGGGGCACTATGCCGCGCAGTTGGGGCGTGCCGCTGCCGACGTCGACGACGTAGGACTGGTCGAGGTGGACAACGTTCGTGTGGTGGTTCGCGGGCGGCCGGCCGACCTCGCCCTCGTCGGTGACGCGCGCGGCACACCGGTCGGCGTCGTAGCCGAGTTCGCCGAGCAGCCAGTTGCACAGGCCGTTCAGTTCGAAACAGTAGCCGCCGCGCTCGCGCTCGACGAGTTTCTCGTAAAGGTCTGGGAGGAATAGGGAGACGCCGTCGCCGTCCCAGTCCCCGTGGGGGTCGCCGACGATGGCGAGGTTCTCGAAGGGGACGCTCGTGAGGTGCGCGGCGACCAACAGGCACAGGTTCTCCCTGTCGGGCGTGACCGCGTCCGCCCGCCACTCGGTGAGGCCGATGCGGTCGAGGTAGGCGTCGGCGTCCATAGCTGACAGTTCTCGGTCAGGTACTTAGGTCTCCCCTGAACTCCGTTTCAGTCCGCGACGACACACGACCGGAGCTCGCCGAAAAGCCCCGGCATCGCCCCTGAGTGTGGGGAATCTCGCTGCATGCGGTGCGCGAAAAAGTTGCCACGACCGAGGGCGGCCCGCCCATGGAAGGTGTACCTTTTTCACCGTTGTCGTCCCACGTTTCGATGATGACGTACCAGCACTACATCGACGGCGAGTGGGTAGACGGCCACGGAGACGAGACCTTCGAGAGCCGGAACCCCGCCACGGGCGAGACCCTCGGCGAGTTCCGCCGCGGCACGGAAGCCGACATCGACGACGCAGTCGCGGCCGCGGACGCCGCCGAGGACGAGTGGCAGAGCCTGTCGCGAATCGACCGCGCGGAGTACCTCTGGGACATCTACCACGAACTCAAAGACCGCCACGAGGAACTCGGCGAGGTCGTGACGAAGGAGTGCGGCAAGGAGATTAGCGAGGGGAAAGCCGACGTCGCCGAGGCGTGGCACATGGTCGAGTGGGCGGCCGGCGACGCCCGCCACCCGAAGGGCGACGTCGTGCCTTCGGAGATTCCCGAGAAGGACGCCTACATGCGCCGGAAGCCGCGCGGCGTCGTCGGCTGTATCACGCCGTGGAACTTCCCGGTCGCCATCCCGTTCT
>JBDGQF010000019.1:0-2967 GCA_042219255.1 Halobacterium sp.
CCGTCGACCCCACGGACGTCATCGTCCTCGAAGGCATCCTCGCGCTCTACGACGAGGACGTCAACGACATGCTCGACCTCCACATCTACGTCGAGACGGACGCCGACGTCCGCATCCTCCGGCGCATCGAGCGCGACGTCGTCGAACGCGGCCGCGAACTCGAAGGCGTCATGGACCAGTACCTCTCGACGGTGAAGCCGATGCACGAACAGTTCATCGAACCGACGAAGAAGGACGCCGACATCATCATCCCGGAGGGCGCCAACGCCGTCGCCGTCAACCTCCTCGAGGAGAAAGTCCAGGCGGAGAGTTCGGAGATGGCGGCGTGGGCGGCGCGCGGCGAGGACGAGCGCTTCGAGCGAGAGAGCGAAACCGACGGCGACTGGGACGACGACCCGGACTGGAAGGACGGCGTCGACGAGTCCGCCGGCAAGCAGTCCTGAGCGCTGGGCGAGAGTCGGACAGCGAGAAAGAAGAGCGTCGATTAGCGCCTGAGACTGCGGCGCGTCGATTAGCGCGTGGGACTCGGTTTCGCGGGAGGAGGGGAGTTCGGAGGGGGCCACACCCCGGATTTCGAATGCTCGTTACTCCTTCGGGTGGTAGTCCCAGAGGCCGGCGCGGCGCATCGCGTCGCCGACGGCCTTGTGGAAGTCGACCTTCGTCTCGAACTCGTCCGGTTCGACGTGCTCGAAGATGTCGTTCACGGAGACGACTTTCTCGTGGTTGATGCGGACGGGCCACTCGCCGTACTCTTCGAGGAACTCCGCTTTGTCCAGCGGGAAGTCCTCCTCCTCGTCGGTCATCTTCGAGAGGACGGCCATGTCGTAGTTCCGGCCGCCCTCGCTCCCCTTCTCGCCGTCGGGGTCGTGGACCCAGTCCCGCCCCGAGGGGTCTTCCATCTCTGCCATACCTACCGGGTTCGCCGCTGGCCCCAAAACCGTTTCTCAATCGGCACGCCCTCTCGACTCACGCCGACGACCGGCACGCTCGGTCGCCGCTGTGAGGTAAACGACTGTCGCTACCGCGAGTGACACAACCGTTTTGTGGGTTGCTCGGACACGTACGACTGCGTTGAACAGGCCCCCCAGGTCGGCCACGGCGCGGTGACCGACGACGCACGCGCTCCGTCGGCGCCGCGGTGTGTGGTCCGGCCGGCTCGCCGGCTGTGGGCCAGCGGGAGCGACCGGCGACGTCCGTCTCGCTCTCGCACGGTCACGCTGTCCGGCACTCGGCACGCGCCCAGCGCGTAGCCACCGGTAGGTTTTCCCGCGGATTCAGGCTGCGCAGGGCGCGCTGTGTCGTTTGCGACCGACGCGAGCCACCGGACCACGAATGCAGACACTTCGACGCGCCCGACGACAATCGAACGAGACGGACAGCGCGATTGATCGACCGAACGCGACGGACAGCGTATTCGACCGCCGCACCGCCGTATTCGACCGCCGAATCGCCATATTCGACCGCCGAATCGCCGCATCCGACCGCCGGACTACCGCTGGTAGCATAGCGAGTACGAGGTGGTCTGGATGAGGAGTCCGCCTCCGCACGCCCCGGCTGCTGGCGCCCTGACTGGCGCTTGCTACGACCTGGCCCTCGAGGCGCGTGTCGACGGCGCCGCAGACGAGTACCGGTTCGCAGCCGCGGACGGCGTCTGTTCGAAGCAGTCGTTCCGGACGCCGGAACTCCTGCTCGCGGACGTCCTCTGGGACGAGACGGGCGTCGACCGACTGCTCGTCCCGGAAGCGAACTACGGCGTCGTCGGCGTCCTGCTCGCGGCGCGCTGTGAGTCCGTGGCGATGACGGAGTCGAACGCGAGGGCCGCGCACCTCTGCGAGGTGAACTGCCGGCGCAACGGTGTCGACGCGTCGGTATCGCTGGCGACCGGTGTGTCCACACTCGCTGCCTCCGGAGACGATGCTGGGAGCGATGGCGTCCGGCGCGACAGCGCGGAGTTCGGTGCTGTCGCGCTGGCGCCGGAGTTCGATGCTTTCGCGTTCGCGCCGAAGCCCTACGCGCCGATCGACGTGACCGCCCAACGCATCGTCGACGCGGCCGAGCGGGTCGATAGCGGTGGGAGCGTGTACCTGGCGGCGTCCGAGCAGACTGGTCTCGCGCGATACGAGGCCGTGCTCGACGACGTGACCACTGCCCTGGAGCACGTTGAAGAGCGCGGCGAGTACTCGGTGGTACGTGCGTCTCTGGACGACGCCCTGGAATGCGGTGTTCCATCGTTCGTCTCACCGCGGACTGTCGAGGCGTCCGTGGACGGCGTCGACCTGTCGTTCGTCTCCGTCCCGGGCGTGTTCTCGGCGAACCGGTTGGACGACGGGACGCGACTGCTCGCGGAGACGGCGCCGGTGGCGGACGGTGACCGCGTGCTCGACCTCTGCTGTGGAAACGGCGCGCTCGGTACCTACGCCGCGAGTGTCGCGGACTGCCACGTCGTGTTGACTGACGTCGACCGCGTGGCGACGGCGTGTGCGGAACGGACGCTCGACGCGGCTGGCGACGACGGGAGCGTCGTGACCGCGGACGGCGTGCGTGGCGTCCGCGACGAGTCGTTCGACCGCGTGCTCTGTAATCCGCCGACGCACGCGACCGACCGCGTCCTCGGCGACCTGTTCGACCGCTGTCGGCGAGTGCTCGCGCCTACCGGCGACGTGTTCGTCGTCCACCACCGCGACCTGGACCTGCGACCGCAGCTGAGCGTGTTCGAGTCAGTGCAGCGTCACGCCACTGCCGCGGAACACGTCGTTGTCCGCGCGGAGTGACCGGAGCGGTCGCTACGAGCGCGGCCGACGCGAGAATCTGGGACGGTGAGGCTGGGATTTGAACCCAGGAGGCTGACGCCACCGGTTTTCAAGACCGGCGCAATAGGCCGCTCTGCCACCTCACCGCGCGCCTGTCGGTAGGGATGGCCGACGGTTGAAACTGTCGTTGTCCGGCGGTGTGGTCGACTGCTGGCTG
>JBDGQF010000019.1:3067-4394 GCA_042219255.1 Halobacterium sp.
TCCGGAGGGCACGACCAGTGCGACTCGTGGGACGCAGCGAACACGCGAAACTCTCGAAACAGAAGAACCGCAGGTATTATGCTGGGGGAACGGAAACGGACGCAGTAGCGATGAAGACGCCGTTCCGCGACCGCGTCGAGCTGTTCACCAACAAGGACGTACTGAAAGACCACTACGAGCCCGAGGAAATCCTCGAACGCGACGAGGAAATCGACCAGTACGCCAACGCCCTCCAGGACGTCGTCGACGGCTGGGAGCCGGACAACGTCTTCGTGTACGGGAAGACGGGCGTCGGGAAGACGGCCGTGACGCGGTACATGATGGACGCGCTCGAGTACGAGGCCAGCGACCGGGACGGCGTCGACAGCGTCACGAGCGTCGAAGTCAACTGCCACCACCACCCCTCCTCCTACCAGGCGGCAATCGCGCTCGTGAACGAACTCCGCGCGGACACCGACCGCGACCCGCTCACCACCGGGCTCTCGACGTCGGACGTCCTGAACGCGCTGTTCGACGAAATCGAAGCGCGCGAGGGGACCGTGCTCATCGTGCTGGACGAAATCGACAACCTCGGCGACGACGACATGCTCCTCTACCAGTTGCCGCGCGCGAAGACGAACGGCAACATCGAGGACTCGCAGGTCGCCGTGGTCGGCATCTCCAACGACTACACGTTCCGCAACGACCTGTCGCCGAAAGTCCAGGACACGCTCTGCGAGCGCGAAATCAAGTTCCCGCCGTACGACGCGAACGAACTCGTCACGATTCTCACCGACCGCGCCGAACGCGGCCTGCGCGGCGACGTCCTCGAGGACGGCGTGATTCCGCAGTGCGCGGCGCTCGCCGCCCGCGACAGGGGGAGCGCGCGCCAGGCCATCGACCTCCTCCGCGAAGCCGTGAACGTCGCCGTCGAGGACGGCCGCGAAGTCGTCAGCGAGGAAGACGTCGACACGGCGGTCGAGCGCGTCGAGCGCGGCCGCATCAAGGACTCCATCAAAGACCTCACGACGCACGGCCAGTACGTCCTGCTCGCGGTCACGCAGATGGCTGTCGCCGAGGACACGCCAGTCCGCGCAAAAGAGCTGTACGAGGTATACGAGGACGTCGCAGCCGAGTACGCCTCCGAGCCGCTCAGCCAGCGCAGCGTCCACGACCACCTCAACGACCTCTCGATGCTCGGGTTCCTCCGCCAGCACGACCGCAACTACGGGCGCGGCGGCGGCCAGTTCTTCGAGTACGAACTCGACGTCGACGCCGAGATGGTCGAGGAAGCGATGGCCGAAGAGACGGAGTAATCGCACACTGCGGACACCGAGTACCACGTTCT
>JBDGQF010000223.1:0-4389 GCA_042219255.1 Halobacterium sp.
CGTCGGGCTTCTTCCCGAAGTCCGCGGGCGACGTCCGCGAGGAGTCCGTCGTCGATGTCTACCGGCACAGCGACCTCTTCGAGCAGTTGCGCCGGAAGGACGACCTGCGCGGGAAGTGTGGCGCCTGCGAGTTCCGGCACGTCTGCGGCGGCAGTCGGTCGCGGGCGTTCGCGGCGACCGGCGACCCGATGGGCAGCGACCCGCTCTGTGAGTACGTGCCCGAGGGCTACGACGGCCCGCTCCCGGACCGCCAGCGCCGGGACGCCGCCGGTGACTGACCGCGAGAACGGCTAGTCGTCGGTCGTGGCGCGCTGGACGGAGACGTGGAGGTCGTTGTCGTCGCCGATGCGGACGGTCGCTTCCTCGACGGTCGCGCGGTAGCGCGTGGTGTGGTAGCCGTCCTCGCGGAGTTCCGTCTGGGTCTCCAGGAGGCCGGCGTCCGTCAGCGCGTCGAGTTTCCGGTACGTCGTGGACATGGAGAGGTCGGCGGTCTCGGCGACGTCCCGCGCGGTCACCGGGTCGTTCGCGCACGCGAGCACTTGCCTGCACAGGGGGTCGGTGAGCGCGTCGAGGACGGCCGAGGCGTCGACGTCGTCGACGGACTCGAATGGCCCGCGGAGTCGCGCGCCCGGTTCGGCGGGGTCTCCGTGGTGGTCGGCGTACTCGTTGGTCTGCATTGTCTCGGACTCGGGGCTTGACGGCCGTAGCCGGACGGCCGAACATGTTCAGCCGATTCCTACGGAGTGAGAACGGTTCCGCGGCCGCGGGAACCAGCGAGCGGGGCTTTAGAAAGGGGTGTCAAGGTCGAAGTGTACCCATGAGTGACCGCATTGGCGCACCCGGACTCGGCATCTCTCGGCGGGAGTTCCTCGCGGCGACCGGCACCACGAGCGCGGCGCTCGCGGGGTGTACGGCTCCCGTCGCCAACGAGTCCTCCGCGACGGAGACGCAGGTGAACACCGCACAGCAGGGCGACGCCGCCGCCGACCTCCCGAAGACCAGCCCGCCGGAAGTCGTCGACGTCACCGAACAGGGCAACCAGGTGACGCTGAAGAGCAAGCCCGCCGTCCACGACGTCCACCCCCTGGAGACGATGGGCGGCCCAGTCCAGTTGCCGCGCGTCTGGGCGTTCCAGGCCGACGACGGCGCGCTCAGCGTCCCCGCGCCCATCATCCGCACCGAGGAGGGCGAGGACGTCGAGGTGACGCTCGACAACACGGACGGCAAACGCCCCCACACCGTGCACTTCCACGGCGTCCAGAAGCAGTGGAAAGACGACGGCGTCCCCACCACGACCGGTATCCGCGTCGACCCCGGCGAGAAACACACCTACACCGTGCCCGCGAACGTCCCCGGAACCCACCTCTACCACTGTCACTACCAGACCCACCGCCACATCGACATGGGGATGTACGGCATCTTCCGCGTCGACCCGAAGGGGTACGAGCCGGCGGACAAGGAGTACTTCATGACCGTCAAGGACTGGGACTCCCGGCTCAACCGGAAGATGGCGGGCGAGGACGTCGACTACAGTCCCCGCACGCGCGACCCGGACGTGTTCACGGTGAACGGGAAGTCCGCGCCCCGCACCCTCCACCCCGAGCAGGGGTCGCCGATGATTGTCGAGCAGGGCGACACCGTGCGCGTCCACTACGTCAACGGCGGCTACATGAACCACCCGCTGCACATCCACAACCACCGGTTCCGGCGCGTGGAGAAGGACGGCGGCCAGATTCCCGAAGCCGCCCAGCACGAGATGGACGTCACGGACGTCGCGCCCGCCGAACGCCACACCATCGAGTTCGAGGCGGACGCCGACCCGGGCATCTACCTGATGCACTGCCACAAGGTCAACCACGTGATGAACGGGTCGTTCTACCCCGGCGGCATGCTCACCGGCCTCGTCTACAAGGACGCGATGGACACGGACATCTTCGGGAAACTGATGGAGTACGCGGGCTACGAAGCGTAACCACGACCACCCTCCCCACGGAACCAGGACAATGACCCCTACCGACACCCCCACGGCAACGAGACGCAACGTACTGAAGACGACGGCTGCCGCCGGCGCGGCCGCAGCGACCGGCGCGGCGTTCACGGGCTCCGCGCTCGCCCAGGACACCGACCTGTCGTCGTGGTTCGAGAACACGTCGAACTACGACGGCGTGGTGGACGAGACCGGCAAGAGCGAGGTGACGGTGGAAGTCGGCGTCGAAGCGAACAACGGCCCGTACGGGTTCGGCCCCGCAGCCGTCCGCGTCGACCCGGGGACGACGGTCACCTGGAAGTGGGTGAACGGCGCGCACAATGTCGTCGCCTCGGACGGCGACTACGAGAGCAAACTCACCCAGGAATCCGGGTTCACCTTCTCGCACACCTTCGAGTCAGAGGGCGTCTCCAAGTACTACTGTGGCCCCCACAAGCAGATGGGGATGAAGGGCGCCGTCGTCGTCGGGAGCGTGGACGTCGGCGGGTCGTCCAGTAGTGGCAGCGGCAGCAGTAGCGAGTCCTCGTCCCAGAGCGGTCAGAGCGTGGACTTCGGCGGCTGGTTCGACAACGTCGCCAACTTCGACGGCGTCGTCGACCAGACCGGCAAGAGCGAGGTGACAGTGGAAGTCGGCGTCGAAGCGAACAACGGCCCCTACGGCTTCGGGCCCGCGGCTATCCGCGTCGACCCCGGGACGACGGTCACCTGGAAGTGGGTGGCTGGCACGCACAACGTCGTCGCGGAGAACGGCAATTACAAGAGCGAACTCACGGGCGAGAAGGGGTTCACGTTCTCGCACACGTTCGACTCGGAGGGCGTCTCGAAGTACTACTGCAACCCCCACCGACAGATGGGGATGAAGGGCGCCGTCGTCGTCGGGAGCGGCCAGCCAGCGCAGGGGAGTAACGGCGGTAACGGCGTCGCCGGCATGTCGATGAGCGACGTCGGCGTGCTCGCGTTCGCCGGCGCGCTCGTCGGCGGCCTGCTCTCGCCGCTCGCGCTCCGCGCGACCAAGTCCTCCTCGAAGTCGCCCGCGAACAGGCGGTGACGCGGACGGCCGTTACACATACGTGACTCCGTGGGCTTCCCCCGGACGCCATGGACGAAGTCCTCGAAGTCGCGGAACTCGCCGCCGACGCCGGGTTCGAGGAAGCGTTCGCGTGGCTGTTCCGCCTGGTCGGCGTCCCGCTCGTGCTCGCCGGCCTCGGCCTCTGGTTGCTCACCGACGTGGGACTGCTGTGGCTGCCCGCCGTGCTCGTCGTCGCAGGCGTCGTCCTCGCGGCCGTCCCCGAGATACCGCTGGCAGTCCTGGAGCTGGCGGGCTGACCGGCGCGACGCCAACCCTCTTCACGCGGCCGCTGGTACGGCGACGTTATGGAGTGGGACGAGTACCGCGACCGCATCGAGAGCGCCGAGTACCGGTACAACGTCCCGGCGCTGTTCGCGGACGGCGACGACTTCGCGGCGTTCCTCGACGACCTCATCGGGCCGTTCGACCCAGGTGACGTCGACCAGGTCGCGGGCATCGACGCGCTCGGGTTCGTGCCGGGCGCGGTGCTCGCGCGCGAACTCGACGCCGGGTTCGTCGCCGTCCGGAAGGGCGGCAAACTCCCCATCGACGCCGACTACCGCATCGCGGACACGCTCGTGGACTACACGGGCGAGACGAAGACGCTGGAACTGGACGTCCGCATGGTGCCCGAGGGGAGTCGCGTCCTCCTCGTCGACGACTGGATGGAGACGGCGTCACAGATGACGACCGCGCTCGACCTGCTGGAGCGCGCGGGCGCCGACGTCGCCGGCGTCGCCGTCCTCGGCGCCGAGGAGAACGAGACGCCGCTGGAACTCGAAGAACGGTACGGCGTCCACTCCGTCCGGCCGTGGCACGAACTCGGCGGACCGGAGCGCGCCGACGAGGAACGCGACGGGGGCGCAGCGGACGGCAGCGAGTGAGTGCGCTGCCTACTCGTTCTGCATAATCGCCGTCCCCACGTAGACTGGATAGGTGTCCGTGTGGGTGCGGTCTGCGAAGTGGAGCGTGACTGTGACGCTCCGCGGGGCGGCCGCGGCGACCGCCGAACGGGAGACTGACGGCTCGGAGATGACGTCGCCCTCGCGGTCGAGGTGCGTGTACAGCATCACGGTGACGCGGAGGCGGTCGCTGTCCTCCGGACTGCCGATTGCGACGCTGATTGCGTCCGACGCGCCCACTCGCCCCGATAGGCGCGCGCGGACGCGAGTAGCCGCGACCGACGCGCCCTCGACGGCCGCCCACTCGTCGAACGGTTCGTACTCGTACTGCACGACAGTCCCCCCGGAGCGTGCCGCCGGAAACCGGACGGTGTCATTTGACTCCACGTACTCGTACTCCTCGTTGACGACGGTGCGCTCGACGCGCAGTC
>JBDGQF010000314.1:0-4384 GCA_042219255.1 Halobacterium sp.
GGAGGCCGAGAAGGCCGCCGAAGCCCTCGACGGCGACGCCGCGGAAGCCGCCGCCTAACACGGCCCCGTCTGCTGTTTTCTCGCTGCGCGCCGAAGGTTCAAGTGTGGAGCCGCGGCCAACTCGCGGCGTGCTGGTGCGCGTCCTGGTCGCCGTCGCGCTCGCGTCCGCGACCATCACTGGTGTCGTCCCCAACCCGGCCAGCGACGGCGACGCCGGCGAGTTCGTCACAGTCGAGTTCGGAGCACCGACCGACACGACGGACTGGGTACTCACCGACGGAGAAGGGACTGCGGCGCTCCCGAACCGGACGCTGTCGGGAACGGTCGCGTTCTCGACGGCCCCGGACGCCGCACGGAACCGGACTGACCACCCGGTCGTCGGGTTGAACGGGTCGCTCTCGCTCGCGAACGGCGGCGAGCAGGTCGAACTCCGTGCCGGAACCCAGACCGTGGACGCGATGACGTACGCGGACGCGCCGACCGCCGAGCAGTGGGACGGCGAGTCGTGGACGCCGCTGGGCGCGACCGACTTCCCGGCGTTCACCGCGCGCAACGTCTCCGTGACGGCGTTCGCGCTCCCGGACGCAGCAGGCCCGCCGGTGGAGGTCGTCGCGTCCGCGGACGACCGACTCTACGTCGCCGGCTACACGTTCACGTCGGCGCGAGTAACCGACGCCCTCGTCGAGGCGGCCGCGAGGGGCGTGGACGTCCGCGTGCTCGTGGAGGGCGGCGTCGCCGGTGGCGCGCCGCGACCGGAGGGCCAGCGACTGGACAGACTCGCCGAGGCGGGCGTCGACGTCCGCGTAATAGCCGGCGAGCGCGCGCGGTACAGTTTCCACCACGCGAAGTACGCCGTCGCGGACGACCGCGCGGTCGTGCTCTCGGAGAACTGGAAGCCCTCGGGGACTGGCGGCCACGGCAACCGCGGCTGGGGCGTCACGCTCGCGGACGCCGAGACGGCCGACCACCTCGCGGACGTGTTCCGCGCGGACGCAGCGTGGACGGACGCGAAGCCCTGGGAGGCCGTCCGCGGGAACGTCACCGTCGTCGGCGGCAGTCAAGCGACCGACGACTACCCGACGCGGTTCCCGCCGGTCGACGCGCGAGCGGACAGCGTCCGCGTCCTCCTCGCGCCCGACAACGCGAGAGCGGGTATCCGCGACCTGGTCGCGTCCGCGGACGACTCGCTGCTCGTCGAACAGCCACGCCTCGACCCGAGGGGCGCGTTCGCGAACTGGACAATCGACGCGGCGCGCCGCGGCGTCCGCGTCCGCGTGCTGCTCTCCGGGAAGTGGTACAACCGCGAGGAGAACCGGAACACGACCCAGCGCCTCAACCGAATCGCCGCCGCGGAAGACCTCGACCTGGAAGCGAAACTCGTCGAACCGCGCTCCCGCTTCGAGAAGATTCACGTCAAGGGCGCCGTCGTGGACGGCGAGCGCGCGGTCGTCGGGAGCCTGAACTGGAACGACCACGCGGCGACGGAGAACCGCGAAGTCGTCGTCGTGGTCGACGACCAGGCGGTCGCTGGCTACTACGAGCGCGCGTTCCGCGCGGACTGGCGCGGCGGCGCGTGGCGACTCCCGGTCGGCCTCGCAGTGGTCGTTGCGGCCGCAGGGTTGGTGGCTGTGCTGTGCGTCCGGCGAATCCAGTTCGGTGGCGAGACCGGCGTCAGCGTAGAGAACAGCGCGGAAGCGGTGGGCGTAGAGTCGGAGTCGCCGTGACTACGGCTGGCGCTTGGGCGCGCTGTGGAGTTCCTCGTCGAGTTCGGCTTCCGCCATCCTCTCGATGAGGGCGTCCAGGACTGCCTCGCGCATCCCGGGCACGAACCGAATCGAACCGACGACGAGGTGGCCGCCGCCGGAGACGCCGGCGCCCGGGAGTTCGGCGTTCAGTTCCTCGACCATCGTCGGGATGTCGAGGCGCACGCCGTCGCTGCGCAGGACGGCGAAGTCCGGGCCGTAGCCGATGGTGATGACGGGTTCGCCCGTCTCCTCGACTTTCCGGTCGTGGATTTCGCCCGTGGTCTTTCCCGGCGCGGGGTACGTGAACCGGTGGGCGTAGTTCTCGACGTCAATCTGGTAGAGGTTCGCGCCGTTCGCGACGCGCTCGTGTTCGACGTGGCTGGTCGCGGCGTCCAGCTGTTCGTCGACGTCCTCGTCGGCGCGCTCCGCGAGGAACGGCACGAGTTCTCGGTGGCGGGCCTCGTCGCCGTTGACGTTCAGGACGTCGTAGATGAGTTCCGTGCCGGGGTCGTACCGGAGCATGTACGCCTCGTAGTCCAGCGCCTCGCTGATTTGCTGGAGGAACTGGTCGTCGTAGCCGGCGTCGCGCGCGAGTTCGAGGTAGTCCGTCATCGCGTCCGCCTTCGAGCGGTCGGAGAGTCCGGCGACTGCGGGGACGTGTTCGAGTTCGTCGGTCAGGCCCGGGTAGAGCATGCGCGCGAGTTCGACGCAGAGCATGCCCGTGGTGATGCGGTAGTCCTCGCCGTGCAGGTAGGGGTTGACGTGCTCGTCGACGAGGGGGTCGACGGCGTCCGGGTCTGGGTGGTGGTGGTCGACGACGACGATGGGGATGTCGTAGTTGTCCAGGGCCTTGTACGCGGGCGTGTCCTCCTCGGTGCTGCCGTTGTCCAGCATGAGCAGGAGGGGGAGTTTCTGGCCGTGGCGCGCGCGGTCTTCGAGCGCGAAGTTCAGGTCGCGCGTCGCGTCCTCCATCTCGTAGTACGGCGCCTTGCTCGGCAGGCGCTTGAGGAGGTGGCGGCCGGCGTCGGCGTCCTGGTGAGCGTCCGCGATGAACTTCGTGAGCGCGTACTGCACGGGGACGCTCGCGCACATGCCGTCGCCGTCGGCGTGGTGGCGCATCCGAATCGGGCGGCCTTCGAGGACGGCGCGGCGGAGCGTGCGCGCGACCGACCGGAGTTCGGGCAGCATCTGTTCGAGCGCCGGCCAGTCGACGAGCGGGTCGATTTCCGGGGGTTCCGCGAGGTCGGCGAGCGCGGCGTCCAGGCGGCCCGCGACGTCCGCGGCGGCCTCGGCTTCGAGGACATCCAGTTCCGTGACCTCGACCTGGTACGTGCCCTCGCGCTCCTCGACGTCGCCTTTCACGTGGACGAGGTCGCCGACTTCCACGGCGGGGTGGGCGCGCACGCCCGCGGCCTCGAACGCCGTACAGGGCACGGCGCTGGTCTCGTCGCGGACGCGGAAGATGGTCGGGCCGCCCGTCTGCTTGATTTGCACGACTTCGCCCTCGAGGTGGACGGTCTCGCCGACGCGCTCACCGACGGTGTCCGCGGCGACGCGGTCGTAGGCGTGCTCGCGCTCGACGGTCTCGTAGTCGTCGAGGTCGGCGAGTTCGAAGCTGAGGTCGCCGTTCTCGCGGACTTCCGTGAGCTTCACGATTACGTCGTCGCCGACCGCGAAGTCCTGCTCGCCGTCGAACGTGGACTCGTGGACGAGTCCGGAGACGTTCTCCGAGACGTCCACGAAGATTCCGTACTCGACGACGCCGTTCACGGTGGCGTGGTAGTACTCGTCTACTTCGACCTCCTGGCTGGTACAAGACGGGTGGAGGTCGACGACGACCGGGGCGTCTGCCCCGTCGTCGGCGGGAGCGTCAGTCATCTTGCTAGGAGATTCGGCACCAGCGGTTTTAACCCTTTTCAAGGAGGTTTCGGGCGCCAGCACGCGCCGCGCCCGCCGCGCTCGCTGGTGGTACCTTCCCGGTGTAGCCCCGCATCCGGATTCCCGGTGTGGCCCCGCATCCGGAAGCCTCAACAGTCGCGACCCCCCAGTGGTTCGTATGCTATTTGGTGGGCGTCCCGAGGTGGTCGGCATCGCCGAGGAAGCCCTGGAGTTCGCGCTGGAAGCCGCCGAAGACAGCCACCCCAACGAGTACCTCGGCCTCCTCCGCGCGTCCCTCGCCGCCGACTTCGACGTCCCCGCCGACGACGGCTACCTCGTTACGGACGTCCTCATGGTCCCCGGCACGGAGACCAATCCCGTCAGCGCCACGTTCAACTCCAGCCAGGTACCCAACGACATGCGCACCGTCGGCAGCGTCCACTCCCACCCCAACGGCGTGCTCGCGCCCTCCGACGCCGACCGCTCCATGTTCGGGCGCGGCGAAGTCCACATCATCCTCGGCGCGCCCTACGACTCCCGGTCGTGGCGCGCGTTCGACAGCGAGGGCAAACCCACCACCCTCGACGTGTACGACGTCGCGCTCCCCGAACCCGAATCGTTTTTCGACTTCACGCAGGAAGACATCGACGAAGAACTCGAATGAGACGAGTCGTCGCGCAGGGGACGTTCGACATCATCCACCCCGGCCACATCCACTACCTCGAAGACGCGGCGTCGATGGGCGACGAACTCCACGTCAT
>JBDGQF010000173.1:0-4309 GCA_042219255.1 Halobacterium sp.
CGTACCTCGACGCCTACCGGGACGCCCAGGAGCACGCCGGCCTGCTCTGAACGACGCACGCGCCGCAGCCGTCGCGCGCTCCGGAGACGCTTGCTGCGGAACACCGTGCGCACGTTGCTGGACGGTCGCCGGGAAAGCTACTATGTATACGGGCGCATATACAGACGCGTATGAGCAAGAGCATCCGCGTCGAGGAGGACACGCACGCCGCCCTCGCGGCACTCAAACGCGACGACGAGTCCTTCGACGACCTGCTCTCGCGGCTGCTCAGGGAGCGCCGTGAAACCATCGAGGCGGGAGCAGGTCTCTGGGCGGACACCGACGCGGCCGACGGGGCGCGCGCGGCGCGGTGCGAGCTGAAAGAGGACGTCGGCGCGCGATGACGCTCTACGACAGCAGCGTCCTCATCGACTACCTCGACGGCCGCGAGCGCACCGTCGAGTACATCCGCAGCAACTACGACGAGCGCGCGGTCGCGCCGCCGCTCGTCCTCTTCGAACTCTACCAGGGTGAAGTGTTCAAGTCCGGCCCGACTGACCTGGACGCGGTGGACGCGGCACTCGAGTGGCTGGTCGTCGTCGACGAGACCCGCGAGTTCGCCCGCGCCGCAGCGGAACTACAGGACGCCACCGTGGCGGACGGCACGCCGCTCGCTGCCCGGGACGCGTTCGTCGCGGGCGCCGCGAGCGCGCTCGACGAACGACTCGCCGTCGCCGACGACGACTTCGACGCCGACGCCGTCAGCGAACTGGTCGACGTGGAGTTCGTCTGAACCGGTATGCGAGAACACTACTCGCCGTCCGTCCCGCGCTCCGTCGCGTCGGCGACGCGGACGGCGGCGACGTTCTCCTCGACGTCGTGCACGCGCACGACGTCCGCGCCGCGTTCGGCGGCGAGCGCGGTGGCGGCGGCAGTCGCGTAGCCGCCGTCGTCCGGATAGCGGTCGACCGCGCCGAACATCGACTTGTGGGAGTGCCCAATCAGGACGGGACAGCCGAGCGCGTGGAACTCGTCGGTGCGGTCGAGCAGTTCGAAGTTCTCCGCGGCGGACTTCCCGAACCCGAGGCCGGGGTCGACGATGATTTTCTCGCGCGGCAGGCCGGCTTTCTCCGCGAGGAGGACGCGCTCGGTGAGTTCGTCGAGTACGTCCTCGACGACGTCGTCGTAGTGGACGTCCTCGCCTGGTTCGACGGGCGCGTTGATGGAGTGCATCACGACGAGGGGCGCGCCGTACTCGGCGGCGACGAACCGCATCTCGGGGTCTTCCAGTCCCGTGACGTCGTTGAGGATGTCGGCGCCGGCTTCCAGGGCGGCGCGGCCGACTTCGGCCTTCCGCGTGTCCACAGAAATCATCGCGTCGAGGTCGCTGATGCGCTCGACGACGGGGACGACGCGGTCGATTTCGTGCTCGGTCGGGACTGGGTCGGCGCCCGGGCGCGTGGACTCGCCGCCGACGTCGATGATGTCCGCGCCCGCGTCGACCATCTCTTCGGCGCGCGCAATGGCGTCCTCGATTGCCTCGTACTCGCCGCCGTCGTGGAAACTGTCCGGCGTCACGTTCAGGATGCCCATCACGGCGGTGCCGTCCTCCCACGGGTAGCCGTGGGATTCTGGCTCGACCTGGATGCCGAGTTCCTCGCGGAGTTCGTCGGCGAACACGGATAGCCCGTAGGGCTGGCCGTCGAGTTTCTCGCAGAGGCGCTTGAACTGCGCGAGCGTCCCCATCATGACGGCGTCCAGGTAGCCCCGCGGCTGGCTGTTCAGCCCAGAGAGGGAGCACTCGCCGCCGAGGCTCAGTAGTTCCTCCTTGAGGTACTGGGCCTGGCGCTGCTGGACGCGCGTCTTCACGACGCGGTGGACGCCCTTGCCGCGCATCCGCCAGACGCCCGGCGGCGTGACGTGCGCGCCCTCCAGGACGTCGCGCGCGTCCTCGATGTCCTCGACGTCCTTGTGGACGTTCGTGCGCGTCCAGCGCTTCCGGGCTTCCGCGACGGCGAACAGCGACCCCGTGACGAGCACGAAGTCGTCCTCGCCGGCTTCCGCGAGCGCGTCGTCCAGCGCGGACTCGACGGCGCGCGTGACCGTGGCGTCCGACCCGGCCTCGTCGAAGACGGTCGCGAGGACGTCCGCGTCCTCCGCGCGGTCGCTGTCCGGTTCGCACGCCCACACGCGGTCTGGCGTCGGGAGCGCCGCCGCCATCCCGCGGTGGTCTTTGTCGTGCATCGCGCCGAACACGCAGTAGAAGTCGTCGTAGTCGAACTCCGCGATGGTGTCCGCGAGCGCGTCGCACGCTCCGGGGTTGTGCGCGCCGTCGAGCACGGTGACCGGGTCGGCGCCCATCACTTCGAAGCGGCCCGGCCAGTACGCCTTCCGCAGGCCCCGCGACAGCGTGTCCGCGTCGACGTCCGCGACCTGGCGCGCGAGCGCCGCCGCGACGCCGGCGTTCCGCGCCTGGAACGACCCCAGGAGCGGAATCCGCGCGTCCACCGCCCAGTCGTCGGCGGCGAGCGAGACGGCGGCCTCCGTGTGGTTCGTGCGGCCCTCGTAGGCGACCCGGACGTCGCTGTCGTCGCCGGTGCCCACGGTGACGACGTCGCCGGCCTGCTCGCGGACGGCGGCAAGCGCGTCCCCCGTGGTCGCGGTGACGAGCGGCGCGTCCGCGGGCGCGACGTGGGCCTTGTCGCGCGCGATTTCCTCGACGGTGTCCCCCAGCACGCCTGTGTGTTCGAGCGTCACGGACGTCACCGCGCTCGCGACGGGGTCGACGACGCTCGTCGCGTCGTACTTCCCGCCGATACCGACTTCGAGCACCGCGACGTCGACGTCCTCGCGGCCGAACTGCCAGAGCGCCATCGCCGTCACCACCTCGAAGAACGTCGGCGCGTCCCCGTTCGCGGCGCGCTCGTTCACGCGCGGCCGCACGGCCTCCGCGAACGCCGTGAGGTCGGCCTTCGACAGTTTCCGGTCGTTGACCGTGACGCGCTCCCTGAGGTCGTCGAAGTGCGGGGACGTGTAGAGGCCGACGTCGAGGCCGGCCTCCCGAAGCACCGCCGCGAGCAGGCGCGCGGTCGACCCCTTGCCGTTCGACCCGGCGACCTGCACGTACCGCGGGCCCTCGTGGGGGTCGCCGAGCGCCGACAGGAGGTCGGCCGTCGAGTCCGTCCCTGGCTTGGGACGGTACCGGCGGAGGTCGAGGAGGAAGTTCGCCGCCTCGTCGTATCGCATACGTCGACCGAGCGGTGCGCACCGCTTTAGGCTGTCGGACTGCGTAGCGCGCCGCCGCGAACAGGGGGTTCGGCGGCGGCGAATACGTGGCACGGCAACAGGTTACGTAAAATCCGCATTTGTGTGTTCCAAATCACTTTGGCTACGTACGGCAACCGACGGGTATGGAACGACGCAGGTTCCTCGCGTCCGTGTCCACCACTGTCCCGCTCGCCCTGGCGGGCTGCATGGGTGGCCAGGACGACGACACCTCCACCACGACGACCGGAACGACACAGACCACGGAGTCGACGATGCAGAACACGACCCAGCAGCAGGCGGCGTCCGGCCCGCTGTCCGTCGGCGAGGCGGCCAGTCTCTCCGGCGGCCGCGAACTCGCCGTCGTGGACGCCGGCGCGTCCGCGTTCGTCGTCACCCGCGGCGACGCCGAGAACCAGGTCCACGCCACGGAGGACGAACGGTACGTCCGCGTGAAGTACGCGCCCACGGGCATCGAGGACTACAAGTCGTTCGTCGCGGACAACGTCACCGTCACCGTCAACGGCCGGATGGACTCCGAGGACACCACGACCCTCGGCGACCCCATCTTCCCCATCGGCGGCGGGCCGAGTCGGTTCGACGCCGCGTACTCGATTCCCACGGACGTGACGCCGTACACCGCGACGGTCGAACTCCAGGCCGACGGCGGGTCGGTGGCCTGGGAGTTCGGCGCCGAGTACATCGAAGCCATCACGCAGTCCGTCGACTACACCGTCGGGTCGCTGTCCGCGCCGGACGCCGTCGCCGGCGGCGACTCGTTCACGGCCGAGTTGCCGGTGGAGAACAAGGGCGACGAAATCACGTTCTACGCCGTCCTCACCGGCACCGCGAACGCGCCGACGCGCGTCTCCGAGACGCTGCCCAGCGGCGAGGAGACCACCATCCAGGTCGACGCGACGGCGCCCGAGAAGCCGTCGGACGCCGGCGACGACGCCTCCTTCCAGTTCGCGCTCCACTGGGGGCACGGCGAGGCGTCCGCGGACGTCGCGTACGAGTAACGCAGGCACCCGGAAACTCGGTCGAGTACCCGCTCTTTTCGCCGTCC
>JBDGQF010000428.1:0-4308 GCA_042219255.1 Halobacterium sp.
CAGACGACGGACTGCGGGCCGTCGATGACGTCCGCGGTGACTTCCTCGCCGCGGTCCGCGGGCAGGCAGTGCATGAACGCGGCGTCGCCGAGCAGGTCGGCGTCCACCTGGAACCCCTCGAAGGCGGCGAGGCGTTCGGCGCGCTCTTCCTCCTGGCCCATGCTCACCCAGACGTCCGTGTAGACGACGTCCGCGTCCGCGGTGGCGGCTTCCGGGTCGGTGGTTACGGTGACGTCGCCGTGGGCCTCGGCGCGCTCGATGACCGAGTCGTCGAGCGCGTACTCGGCGGGCGTCGCGACCTGGACGTCGTACCCGAGCATCGCGGCGCCGACGACGAACGACGCGGCGACGTTGTTGCCGTCGCCGACCCACGCCACCGTCCCGCTGTCGCCGATGGTCTCGCGGAGCGTCAGGAGGTCGGCGAGCCCCTGACAGGGGTGGGCGTCGTCCGTCAGGCCGTTCACGACGGGGACGCCCGCGTGCTCGGCGAGCGTCTCCAGTTCGTCGTGGTCGAAGACGCGCGCCATCACGGCGTCGGCGTACAGGCCGAGGGCGCGCGCGGTGTCAGCGACCGGTTCGCCGCGCCCCAGTTGGATGTCCTCCGCGCCGAGGAAGACGGCGTGCCCGCCCAGTTGCGTCATCCCGACCTCGAAGCTGACTCGCGTCCGCGTCGAGGGTTTCTCGAACAGCATCGCCAGCGACTGGCCGGGGAGGGCCTGGTGTGGGATGCCGTCGGCTTGCGCGCGCTTCAGCGCCGCGGCGTCGTCGATGACGGCGGCGAGGTCGTCGGTCGTGAGGTCGTCGATTCTCAGGAAGTGCATAGGCGGTCTGCTGCGGTCGTCAGTACGTCTACGCCGCGGTCGAAGGCGGCGAGGTCGATGCGTTCGTCGGGCGCGTGGTCGAGCGACGAGTCGCCGGGGCCGTACGTGGCGACGGGGCAGTCCCAGGCCGCCGCGTAGATGTTCGCGTCGCTCGTCCCGGTCTTACGGAGGTGCGTGGGGTCGCCGCCGGCCTCGCGGATGCCGGCGCGGAGTGCGCCGGCGACGGGCGTGCGCGGACTCGCCATCACGGGCGGAATCGCGTCGCCCCACGCCACGTCGCCGTGGGTCGTGCAGTCCGCGACCGTCGCCTCGACGTCACCGGCGGTCGTGTCCGGCGGCAGCCGGAACTGGATGTCGACGGTCGCCTGCACGGCGTCGCCGTCGTCGGCGAGGCCGCCGTCGAACGCCACCGGCTTCACGGTCACCGACTCGAACACGGGCGCGTCCGCGGCGCCGCCGTCGCCGGTCGGTTTCGCGTCGAAGGCGGCCTGCACGCGCTCGACCCACGCCGTCGCCAACTGGACGGCGTTCGGCTCCGGCCGCGAGGAGTGCCCGCTCTCCGTCTCGACGGTGTACGTCGCCGTGAGCATGCCGCGGTAGCCGAGCGCGATGGCGTCCCAGCCCGAGGGTTCGCCGTTCACGACAGCCTCGGGTTGCTCGCGGTCGTCGACGAGGTGGCGCGCGCCACGCGACGTGGTCTCCTCCTCGACCACGCCGACGAAGGACGCGCCCGTCTCGACGCTCGCGGCGGCCATCGCGGCGAGCGGGCCGGTCGCGTCCACGCTCCCGCGCCCCCAGAGTTCGCCGTCTTCCTCGCGGACGTCGACGTGGCCGGGGACGGTGTCGACGTGGCTCGTGAGGAGCACGCTGTCGTCGCCTGGCGCGCGGACGTTGCCGACGTCGTCCGTCCACGCGGTGCGGCCGTGTTCTTCGAAGTAGTCCACGAGCACGGCGGCGGCTTCGGCTTCTCCACCGGAAACAGAGGGGGTCGACACGAGGTCGACGAGGAGGTCGCGCGGCGTCATAGTTCGGCGTCCAGGGCGTCGACCACGCGGTCGGCGTGGGACTCAGTGACGGTCAGCGGCGGTAAGAGCCGCACGACGGTGCGTCCCGCGGGGAGCGCGAGAATCCCGTGGTTGAGCGCGAGCGCCTTCAGCGCGCGGTTCGCCCCCCGTTTCACCTCGACGCCGACAATGAGGCCGTCGCCGCGCACGTCCCGCACGTCCAGGGCCGACAACTCGTCGAGCAGGTAGTCGCCGACCTCGGCGGCGTTGTCCGCGAGGCCGTCGTCCTCGATGACGTCCAGGGTCGCGAGCGCCGCCGCGCACGGCACGGGGCCGCCGGAGAACGTCGACCCGTGGTCGCCCGGGTCGTCGGCAATCCAGTCCGCGACCAGCGTCGCGCCGATGGGGAGGCCGCTCCCCAGCCCCTTCGCGACGGTGAGCACGTCCGGCGCGACGCCGGCTTGCTGGCACGCCCACAGCGTGCCCGTGCGGCCGAGACCGGTCTGAATCTCGTCGAACACGAGCGCCGCGCCCGCGTCGTCGCACGCTTCGCGCGCGGCCTGCAGGTAGCCGTCGGGCGCGGGATTCACGCCGCCCTCGCCCTGGATTGGTTCGAGGAGGACGGCCGCAGTCTCGTCGTCCACGGCGGCCGCGAGCGCGTCGCTGTCGCCGTAGTCGACGAACTCGACGTTGTCCGGCACCGCGAACCCCTCGCGGTACTTCTGCTTCCACGTCGCCGCCAGCGACCCGAGCGTCCGGCCGTGGAACGCGCGCTTGGCCGCCACCACTTTCTCGCGGCCGGTGGCGTGGCGCGCGAACTTCAGCGCGGCCTCGTTCGCCTCCGTGCCGGAGTTACACAGCCAGACGTTCGAGAGGTCGCCCGGCGCCAGGTCGCCAAGGCGGTCGTACAGCGCGGTGCGCGTCTCAGTCGGATAAGAACCCTGCACGAACAGGAGGTCGCTGGCCTGCGACTCCACGGCGTCCACAACATGGGGGTGGCTGTGGCCGACCGGCGCGCACGCGTACGACGCACCCATGTCTAGGTACTCGTTGCCCGCGTCGTCGTACACGTTGGGGCCGTCCCCGGACTCGATTTGGATGGGTTTCTCGCCGAACACGAACCCGCTCATGCCGCCTCACCGTCCCCGTCGGCGAGCGCGTCCGGACTGAAGTGCGTGCCCGCGCCGGAGAGCGCGCGCACGATTGGGTCGCGGCTGTTCGCGTCCGCGACCACGACTTCCTCGGCGCCGCCCGCCAGCGCCTCCGTCGCCGCCATCACCTTCTTCGTCATGAACCCCTCGGCGGCGTCCTTCACGCCGTCCAGGTCGCCCGGCGTCAGCACTTCCTCGATGAGGGAGTCCGGGTCGTCGGGGTCTTCGTAGACGCCCTCGACGTCCGTCAAGACGACGAGTGTCGCGTCCAGCGCGCCAGCGACTGCGGCGGCCGCGCGGTCGGCGTCCGCGTTCACCGGCACGAGGTCGTCGCCGTCCTCCCCGAGCATCGGCACCGACACCACGGGCACGTAGCCAGCGTCCAGCTGCGCTTCCAGGAGGTCGGTGTTCACGGACTCGATGCGGCCGGAGTGCTCGCCGCGCTTGATTTTCTTTTTCCCGTCCTCGACGACGCGCACCGCGGACTTCCGCGGCCCGGAGAGTAGTTTCCCGTCGACGCCGTTCAGACCGACCGCCGGGACGCCCGCGTTCTCGAACGCGGCGACGAGGTCGGTGTTCACCTTCCCCATCGCCATCTCGAAGACGTCCATCGTCTCCGCGTCCGTGAACCGGCCGGTGACGCCGGACGGCGTCTCCACGTACTCCGGTTCCTTCCCGACCATTTCGAGCGCGTCGTCCACCGCGGTCGACCCGCCGTGCACGACCACGACGTCCTCGTCGTTCACCGTGAGGTGCGCGACGTCCGTCACCGCACCGGCAGGGTCGACGGCGCGCGCGCCGCCGATTTTGACGACTACAGTCACGCGAGCCACCTCCGGTGGCGAGCGTGACGCCGAGAGTCGCAGCGCGCTCCGCGCGACCGTCTCTCGGAAGTCGAATCGTCGCGAGGGAGCCACGCGACCGAGCGACATTCGAGTTCGCGGAGCGAACTCATGGGCTCCCCACCGGGTGCATCCCGAGTTGTTCGAGGCCCGCCGTCTCGTCGAACCCGAGCGCGAGGTTCGCGGCGTGGACGGCCTGGCCCGCGGAGCCCTTCATCACGTTGTCGATGGCCGAGAACGCCACGACGCGCTCGTTCCCGGGGTCGAGTTCGAACCCGACCTC
Source organism: Halobacterium sp. (assembly GCA_042219255.1). Lineage (GTDB taxonomy): Archaea > Halobacteriota > Halobacteria > Halobacteriales > Halobacteriaceae > Halobacterium. Next base: position 4,102 of record JBDGQF010000428.1, read on the forward strand.
GGCGTTGTTCGTGCCGGCGACGGCCTTCGGTTCGGGGTAGCGGTAGACGCCGCTGCCGCCGGCGACCGTCTCCACGAACGGTTCGTCGCCGTACGTCTCGCGGTACGCCGACCAGAGGTCGCCCTTCGAGACTGGCGAGTCCGGGAAGACGTGGCAGGTGGCGCTCGCGCCGCGCACCATGTCGACGGCGTGCGCGGTAAAGGACAC
>JBDGQF010000185.1:0-4244 GCA_042219255.1 Halobacterium sp.
CCGGGTGCGGAAGCGCTCGTTCCACTTGCGGAGGCGCTGCATCTTCTGGCGCTGGCTACTGGAGAGGCTGTTGCCGTAAGCGTCCTTGTCCTGCCAGCCGATGTTCGTCGATAGCCCCTTGTCGTGCATCATATTCGTGGTGGGGGCGCCGACGCGGCTCTTCTGGTCTTTCTCCTTGGAGTCGAACGCGCGCCACTCGGGGCCGCGGTCGATGCTGTCCTCCTCGATGACGAGGCCGCACTCGACGCAGACGGTCTCGCCGTGCTCTTCGTCGTTGACGACGCGCCCGCCACACTCCGAGCAGGTGAGCGTCTCGTCGCTGGAGGTCTGTTCCTCCTGGGTGGTCTCGGATTCGGTCTGTCGCTGGTCGCCGGAGTACGTTCGGAGTCTTGTGTCACTCATGATGAATTCGTGGGGTGGCCGAGAGCGCCACGAGTGTCTCTCAGCCGGTTCGCCGTAATCAATAGTAACAACGATAAGTACTTAAACCTTTCGCGGTTGTGCGTGTCGTTGACACACTCTCGACGGCCCGTAGAAACCGCTACGAATGAATTCTGGCGACTTTTGGGCCTGCCAAACAATTCCGGAGCAATAACCGCAGGCCAGCGAAAGGACTATAATGGTTTTGGTGGGGTGGCGCGGCGACCCGCTGACGGCGCGAGCGCGCGCTCTCGCTTGCAGAGAAACCTTTAACTTGGCTGACTCTCCACGTCCACCGGACTCCACCACACGCTATGACCGACGAAGGGGCACGCGTTCTCGTAGTCGACGACGACGAGGCGCTCACGGACGTGTACGCCGCGTGGCTGTCCGAACAGTACGACGTAGAGACCGCCACGGACGGCGAGACCGCACTGAACAACCTCGGCGAGGACGTGGACGTCGTCTTGCTCGACCGCCGCATGCCGGGCCTGTCCGGCGAGGAAGTCCTCGACCGCATCCGCCGCGCCGAGTACAACTGCCGGGTCGCGATGGTCACTGGCGTCCGCCCGAACATGGACGTCATCGAACTCGGGTTCGACGAGTACCTCACCAAGCCCGTCAACCAGGACGAACTCCACGACGTCGTCGACACCCTCCTCGACCGGTCGTCGTACGACGACCACCTCCAGGAACTGTACTCCCTGCTCTCGAAGCGCGCGCTCCTCGAGTCCGAGGCCGACGACGGCAACGTCGACCTCGACGACACGTACGACGAACTCGTCGGGCGCATCCAGGAACTCCGCGAGCGCATCGACGCGACGATGAACGACTTCGGGCACGACGACTTCCGCGTCGCGTTCCGTGACCTGCCGAACAGGAACACCGGCAGCGACTGACGCGATGTCGTCCGGACGCCCTCTCGTCGCCGCCGTGACGCACGCCGTCCAGAGAGCCGACAGCCCGGCGGACGTGCGCGAGGCGGTCTGCGCCGCCGCCGTCGACGCCGGCTACGAGTTCGCGTGCTTCGACGCCGGCGACGCCTTCGTCACCGAGAGCAAGCCGGACGTGGAACCGCCCGCGAAATCCGAGGTGACGCCGTTGTTCCGGAGCGCAGCGACCGACAGCCAGACCAGTTCCGACAGCGGGCCAGAGGGGCCGTCAAGCCCCGATGACGCGCCAGGGAGCCCGCAGTCCGACGGCGGTCAGTCGACCGTCTCGCGCGTCGACGACAGGCCCGTGTCATGCATCTCGCGCGAGGACGGCTACACGGTCACCGTCCCGGTCGTCGACGACGAGGCAGACTACGGCACGCTCGCGCTCGGCGCGGACGACCGAGTAGCGGACGCTGCCGACCGCGAGGAACTCGAAGCGGTCGGCGTCGTCGTCGCGCAAGCGTTGACGCGCCTCGACGCCGCCGCGGAACGCGACCGCCTCCGCGAGACCCTGCGCACGGAGCGCCGCCAGTTCGAGAAACTGCACAGCGTCGCCGCCGCGATGGTCGGCTGCGAGGAACCGACGAGCATCTACCACCTCGCCATCGACGCCGCGGAGAACATCCTCGAGTTCGACATCTGCGGCATCGACGTCGTCGAAGACGGCTACTTCGTCCCCATCGCCACGTCGACCGGCATGGAGTCCGACGGCTCCGAGGAGATGCAGGCGACCGAGGGCGTCGCCGGCGAGACGTTCCAGGAGAACGAGACCATCATCGTCGACGACGTCGACGCGCACCCGCTCGCCGAACCCGTCAACCCGGACTACAAGTCCGTGTTGAGCGTGCCCATCGAGGACGTCGGCATCTTCCAGGCGGGATCGACGGAACGCGGCGCGTTCTCCACGACGGACGCGGAACTCGTGGAACTGCTGATGGCGCACGTCGCCGCGACCCTCCAGCGCCTCCGCTCGGACGAAGCGCTCAGGGAGAGCGAGCAGAAGTACCGCACGCTCATCGAGCAGAGCCACGACGCCGTCGTCATCTACCAGGCGGTGACGTTCTCGTTCGCGAACCAGCGCGCCACCGGCCTGTTCGGGCGCGAGCGCGACGACCTCCTGGACGCGCGCGTCTGCGAGTTGTTCCACTCGGAAGACCACGCGAAACTCCGGCGCGTCCTCGCGGAACTCACCGACGAGGTCGGCCGCCAGGAGACGTTCGAGGGCCGCATCCGGCGGCCGAACGGCGACGTCCGGTTCTGCGAGTTCTCCGCGACGAGCATCGACTACGACGGCGACGTCGCGGTGCTGGCGTCCATCCGCGACATCACCGAGCGGAAGGCGCGCGAGCGCGACCTGCAGCGCCAGAACGAGCGCCTCGACGAGTTCGCGAGCGTCGTCAGCCACGACCTCCGCAGTCCCATCAACGTCGCGCGCGGCAGCGTCGACCTCGCGCGCTCGAACGACGACCTCTCGCACCTCGACCGCGCGGCGGACGCCCTGGACCGCATGGAAGTCCTCGTGGAGGACATCCTCCAGTTGGCGCGCCAGGGCCAACTCGTCGACGACACCGACGCCGTCGCACTCGACAGCGTCGCCGTGGACGCCTGGCAGTCCATCGACGCGCCCGAAGCCACGCTCGACGTGCAGACGGACGCGACGGTGGACGCCGACCGCACGCGCCTCCGCGAACTGTTCGAGAACCTCTTCCGGAACGCCGTCGAGCACGGCGGCGACGCCGTCACTATCACCGTCACCGCCGACGAGGACTCGTTCGCCGTCGTCGACGACGGCAAGGGCCTGCCGGCGGACAGCCACGAGGACGTGTTCGAGCGCGGGTTCACGTCCGCTGCGGACGGCACCGGGTTCGGCCTCGCTATCGTCGAGAGCATCGCGGACGCCCACGGCTGGTCGGTCGACGCGGTCAGTCCGCCGGCCGGGGAGTCCCCCGAACGCGGCGCCCGGTTCGAGATTTCCGGGTGTTCCCCTGACTAGGGTAACACTTACGGCGCGTCGGGACCCGACTCAGGGTGTCAAGTGATGAGTTGGGGGCGCGATACGCCGACAGTGCTCGCCGTCGACGACCTCGAGGACTACCTCGAACTGTACGAGTACCGGCTGGACGACGCCTACGACGTCCGGACGGCCGGCGACGGCGAGACTGCGCTCGCGGCGGTCTCCGACGACGTGGACGTCGTCCTCCTCGACCGCGACATGCCGGGCCTCTCGGGCGACGACGTCCTCGCCGAAATCCGGGACGCAGGCTACGACTGCCGGGTGGCGATGGTGACCGCGGACGAACCGGAAGACGACGTGGTCGACCTCGGGTACGACGCGTACGTCGAGAAGCCGGTGTCAGAAGCGGAGTTGAACGAGGTGGTCGACCGCCTGGTCCGCATCGCGGCGTACCTGGACGCGGTCGACGACTACCACGCGGCCTGCGAGCGCCGCGCGAAACAGGGCGTCGAGCACGTCGACGGCCGCATCCAGGAGCACCGCGAGCGCGTGGACGCGCTCGCCGACGAGTTCGACGACGCCGACTACCGCGTCGTCTTCCGCGACCTCGACCACGCACCCTGACCGCCCGAGCGGCCGGGCCGCGTCCGCCGTCAGTTCTCTTCGAGTGACGCCGCGATGTCCGCGAGACTGTCGTCCGGCGACGACACGGCCTCGTAGGTCGCGGACTCGCCGGGCGCGCGCACGCCGTACTTGAATCCCGGTTCGACGACGTCGACGTGTACCGACCGGCCCGCGTCGAGGTCATTGTCGGCTATCCACGCGGCGAGCCTGTCGGGTGCGGTGCCGGGGTCGCGCGCGAGCGACGGCGAGTCGTACACGCCGCGCACGACTGGCTGGCCGCTCGCGTTCTCGTCGAGTTCGGCGTGGTACTC
>JBDGQF010000279.1:0-4233 GCA_042219255.1 Halobacterium sp.
ACCCACATCAGGCCGACCATCAGGAGTTTCGTGGTGTCCGGCAGGAGTTCGTAGTACCCCATCGGGCCGACGGCGCCGAACCCCGGGCCGACGTTCCCAAGGGTCGCGGCGACGGCGCTCATCACTTCCAGCGCGGACATCGGTTCCGCGATGCGGGTCACGTCGACGGCGACGAAGACTGTCGCGCCGACGAACAGCGCGAAGTAGACGGCAGTGAACGCGTAGATGCCGCGGACGGCCTTCTCGTCGAGCGCGCGCCCGCCGAGGCGGACAGGTTCGACGGCCTCCGGGTGGACGGTCGTGAACAGCTCGCGCTTCAGGCTCTTCAGGATGACCAGCCACCGCACCATCTTCACCGCGCCGCCCGTGCTGCCCGCGCTCCCACCGAGGAAGATGGCGATGAACAGCACGTACTGGCCGGCGTTGCCCCACTGCGCGAAGTCCATGCTCGCGTACCCCGTCGTCGTGACGATGGAGACGGCCTGGAACGCCGCGTGACGCAGCGACGGTTCGAGCGCGCCCGCAATCGGGCCGACCACAACGTCCAGCGTCGGGCCCGTGAACAGGAGGCCGGTGATGAGCGCGGTGAACGTCGCGAGCACGCCGACGTAGAACCGGAACTCCGAGTCCTCGAAGAGCGCGTCCAGGTCGCCCGTGAGCGCCTGCCAGAGCAGCGCGAAGTTCGTCCCCGCCAGCAGCATGAACGGCACGATGACCCACTGGACGACGCCCGCGAACGCCTCGATGGAGCGCGCCTCCGGACTGAACCCGCCGGTCGCCATCGTCGTGAAGCCGTGCGCGACGGCGTTGTACACGCCCATGTTCGGCGCGTAGCCGCCGACGTGGAGGCCGTACAGCAACCCCATCTCGACGAGGGTGATGGCGGCGTACGCAATCCAGAGCGCGCGCGCCGTCTCCGCGATGCGCGGCGTCAGTTTCTCCAGGCTCGGGCCGGGCGCCTCCGCCTCCATCAACTGCGCGCCGCCCACCGATAGCTCGGGGAGGATGGCGACGGCCAGCACCACGATGCCCATGCCGCCCAGCCACTGCGTCAACTGCCGCCACATGAGCACGGCGTGCGAGTGCGTGTCGAAGGAGATGTCGCCCATCACGGTCGCCCCCGTCGTCGTGAACCCGCTCATCGTCTCGAACAGCGCGTTCACGGGGTCGCCGAGCGTCGACGCGGGCGCCGACGCCGGCGCCAGCCCCGGGACGCCGTGCGCCGCGAACAGGTACGGGAGCGCGCCCACCACGCTCACCGCGAGCCACGTCGCCGCCACCATCAAGAACCCCTCCCTGGCGCCGAGGTCGCCTGGTTCGCCGACGTGCTCCAGCGCCGTGCCCGCGAGGAACGCGACCACCATGGTGACGACGAACGCCGCCAGGCCACCGTCCCCGTAGTAGACGGCGACGGCCAGCGGCACCAGCAACGGCACGGTCAGCCACTTCAGGACGGTGCCGACAAGCGAGACGCTCGCCCGCCAGTTCACGCGCAGGTTCATCGTCGCCCCGTCGCGGCGTCGCTCATAGTTTCGACGTGACCTCCTCCAGGGCGTCCGCCTGCACGAACACGACCACGTGGTCGCCGACCTCCACGACCGTGTCCCCGCGCGGCGTCACGAAGTCGCCGTTCCGCGTAATCGCGCCGACGACCACGCCCGACGGCAGGTCTGCCATCACGTCCTCGATGGCGCGGCCCGCGAGCACGCTGTCCTCGTCGATTTCCACCTCGACGACTTCCGCGCCGCCCGGTTCGATGATGGCGACGTTCTCCGCGCGGCGCTCGCGCGTGAACCGCGTAATCTCTTCGGCGGTGACGCGGCGCGGGTTCACCGCGACGTCGACGCCCACCGTCTCGAAGAGGTCGACGTACCGCGCCTGCTCGACCACCGCGATGGCGCGCTGGGCGCCCTCGCGCTTCGCGAGCAGCGCCGCGAGCAGACTCCGCTCGTCGCTGCCCATCGTCGCCACCACCACGTCCGCGTCCTGGACGTGCTCTCGGGACAGAAATTCGGGGTCGGTCGCGTCGTGCGAGTACACCGTCGCGCCCGGCAGGTGCTCGGCGAGCTCCCGCGCGCGCGCCTCGTCGAACTCCACGATGCGGGGCTTGATGCCGCGCTCCACCAGGCGCTCGGCGGTCAGTTCGCCGGTCGTCGACCCGCCGACGATGACGACGTCCTCGACCTTGCTCGCCTGGCCCTCCGGGTCGATGCTCCGGCCGAACTCGCGCACGCTCGCCGGCCGCCCCACGACGACGACGCGCGCGCTCGCGCCGATGACGGTGTCGCCGCGCGGCACCTCCGCTTGCTCGGCGCCCTCCGGGATGACCGCGACGAACGTCAACTCCGACCACCGGTCGGCCTCCGCCACCGTCTCGCCCGCGATGGGGCTCTCCGGCGGCACGTCGAACTCCGCCATCTCCACGCGCCCGCCGGCGAACGGGTCGACGTCGCGCGCCGTCGGCAGGCCGATGATGCGGACGATGGCTTCCGCCGCCAGGAGGTCGGTGCAGACCATGAAGTCCACGCCGAACGCGCCCTTGTGGGCGCGCCACGTGTCCAGGTAGTTCGTGTCCTCGACGCGCGCGATGGTGAACGCCTCGCTGACCGTCTTCACCGTCGCGCACGCCGCGAGGTTCGTCTCGTCGTCGTCCGTGCTGGCGATGACGACGTCCGCGCGCTCCACTTCGGCTTCCGCGAGCACGTCGAGGTCGGTGCCGTCGCCCGTCACCGCGAGCACGTCCTCCGTGTACGTCATCGTCTCGACCCGCTCCGGGTCGACGTCCACGACGACGACCTCGTGTGCGTCCGCGAGGCTGCCGGCGATACTCGACCCGACCTCGCCGGCGCCGACGACGAGGATGCGCATCAACGCACCACCTCTTGCATACCCGGGACGTGTGTTGCCTCCGTGAATAGCGCTTCGGAAGGCAGGGCCGCCGCGACCACCTGCAACGTTTATTACGGTGACTGACACATCACGGACGATAGATGCCGGTGGACGACACAGACGTCCGCGTGCTGCTCGTGGACGACGACGCCGCCTTCGCCGACCTCACAGCCGAGTACCTCGAACGCGAGAACGACGACTTCACCGTCACCACCCGGCCCGGCGCGCCCGCCGCGCTCGACCACCTCGCGGACGCCAGCGAGCGCGTCGACTGCGTCGTCTCCGACCACGACATGCCCGAGATGGACGGCCTTGAGTTCCTCGACGCCGTCCGCGACGACCACCCAGACCTCCCGTTCGTGCTGTTCACGGGGAAAGGAAGCGAGGAAATCGCCAGCGACGCCGTCTCCGCCGGCGTCACCGACTACCTCCAGAAGGGCGGCACCGACCAGTACCTCGTCCTCGCGAACACCGTCCGGAACGCCGTCGAGAAACGCCGCTCCGAGCGCGCGCTCCGCGAAGAGAAACACCACCTCGAACAAGTGCTCGCGACCACGCCCGGCTCCGTCGTCTTCCAGCCGGACGGCGCCATCGCGTCCGCGACCGACCGCGCCCGCGCGACGCTCGCGCTCGACGACGACCCCGCCGACGACCCCGACTGGGAGTTCGTCACCGTCGACGGCGACCCGCTGCCCGCCAGCGACCACCCCGCGCGCAGGGTCGCCGAGACCGGTCAGCCACTCCACGGCCTCCGCCTCGGCGTCGAGTGGCCTGACGGCTGGCGGAAGTACCTCGTCATGCACTGCGCGCCCCTCTTCGACGCCGACGGCGACGTCGACCGCGTCGTCGCCTCCTTCACGGACGTCAGCGACCGCGTGAAACACGACCGCGACGTCGAACGCGCGAAGACCATCGTGCAAGCGCTCGGCGACGCCGTCTACACGCTCGACGCGGACGGCGAGTTCACGTTCGTCAACGACGCCTTCGAGGAACTCGTCGGCCGCGACCGCGACGACCTCGTCGGTGAACACTGCTCGGTCGTCATGCCCGAGGACGCCATCGCGGACGGCGAAGCCGTCATCCAGTCCCTCCTCGACGGCGACGACGAGTCCGGCATCCTCGAGATGGACGTCGAGGACTGGGGCGACGGCGTCGGCCACGTCGAAGTCCACATCGCGTTACTCCCCCACGACACCGACTTCCAGGGGACTGCCGGCGTCGTCCGGGACGTCACCGAACGAGAACGACGCGAACGACGCCTCCGCGAGAGCGAACAGAAGTACGCCACTGTCGTCGAGGAAGCCAGCGACGGTGTCGTCATCGCGCAGGGCGACGAAATCAAGT
>JBDGQF010000421.1:0-4217 GCA_042219255.1 Halobacterium sp.
CCCTCTATCTGCCCGAGCGTCTTCTGCTTGACTTCGTTGGCGAGTTCCTGGTCTTCGAACGTCAGCGTCGTGGACTTCGCGGTGACGGTGACCGGGCCGTAGCTCTGCTCGAAGACGGTCTCCTCGCTGCGGTCGGTGCGCGTCCAGCCGCCTTCTTCCAGTTGGTCTTTCGGTACTTGCGGCGGTGCGACGGTGCCGAGCGCGCCGGTACAGCCGGCGAGCGCGCCGAGTCCGGCGACGCCGGCGACGCCGAGGAATCTGCGGCGGTCCATGCCCCTACGTCGGGGCCTGTTGCGTAATGGGTCTTGCGACCATCTGAAAACTGGCTTAGAGGCTGCTTATCCCGCGCCAGACAGCAGCCGAGCGGCCGCGCTGTCTGGCGGTTACGGGAGAGCGTCGTCGACGAGCGCCGCGAGTTCGGTGGCGGCGTCGTCGCCGACGGGCCGGTGGGGCGACCGGACGGTGCCGGCGGGCAGGTCGCGGTACCGCATCGCGGCCTTCAGTCCTGGGACGCCGTACTCGGCGGTGACCGCGTTGTTGAGTTCGAGGACGCGGCGGTTGACGTCGCGGGCGGCCTCGTCCTTGCTGGCGGCGTGCAGTTCCTGGATTTCGCTCGCGCGCTCGGGCGCGACGTTCGCGAGCGCGAGGATGCCGCCGTCGGCGCCCGCGTCCAGCGCCGCCGCGAACACGCCGCCGCTCCCGACGAACAACTCGAAGTCCTCGTCGCTCGTGAACTCGCGCGTCCGCTGGAACGCCGCGAGGTCGCCCGAGGAGTCCTTCATGCCCGCGACGTTCTCGTGGCCGGCGAGCGACTCCACGGTGCGCGGCGCGAGTCGGACGCCCGTGTACGCGGGGACGCTGTACAGGTAGACCGGAATCGGGGACGCGTCGGCGAGGCGGCGGTAGTACGCCGCGTAGTCGTCCTGGTCGTGGTCGAAGTAGAACGGCGTGACGACGAGCGCGCCGTCCGCGCCCGCGTCGGCCGCGCGCTCGGTCGCCTCCAGCGTCTCCCGGAACCCGGGGCTGCCGGTGCCCGCGAGCACGGGTGTGCCCGACGGCGCGGCGTCTGCGACCGTCTCGACGACGGCCGCGCGCTCGCCGGCGGTGAGCAGTTCCGCTTCGCTGTTCGACCCGCACGGCACGAGGAAGTCGACGCCGTTGTCCGTCACCCACTCAGTCAGGGAAGCGAGCGCCTCGTGGTCGACGCCGCCGTCCTCGTCGAACGGTGTCGCCAGCGGCACGCCGAGTCCTTGCATACTCGCGGGGACGCGCGCCGGCACGTAGTCGTTTCCGCTTTCGCAGGCCGTTCCGTCTGACGAATCTTTATAACACCCGAGGAGATACCCTGCCACTGGACGCGCGTTATCCCCCCATCCTCCCCCGCGCGTCCGGCACTCCCCCACTCCCGTTTTCCCGCATTCGGCGCGCGGAGACCGCCACGCTGGCCCCGGAACGGGCCGCTGCGTGGCGTAGCGAATTTTAACACTCGGCACGTAGTCGGCCGTGATGCCAGCGCTCAGTGGACGGCAGACGCAGTTCTACGTCGACCTCGTCTACGGCGTCGCGTTCAGCCTCGGCTTCGGCTACCTGCTGTTCTTCGGGATGGACGCGCGCGTCGCCGCCGTACAGGCGGGACTCGTGTTCGGCTACATCCTCCGCGTCTGGGAGAACATGAGCGTCTACGAGCGAATCATCGAGGAACAGGTCGCCGCGGAAGCCGAGACGGCCGTCGCCGCAGAAGTCGACGACACGGTGCCGGGCGCGGTCGCAGCGGAAGTCGACGACACGGTGCCGGGCGAGGTCGAAGACCAGGTGTCGATGGAAGTCGAGGAGCAGGTCGAAGAGCACGTCGGCGAACAGGTCGACGAACCGGTCGAGGAGCGCGTCGTCGAAGAGGTCGACGAACGCGTCGAAGAACAGGTCAGAGAACACGTCGAGGAAGAAGTGGACGAACGCGTCGACGAACGCGTGGAAGAGGAAGTTGGTGAGCGTGTCGAAGAAGAGGTCGGTGAGCGTGTGGAAGAGGAAGTCGGTGAGCGTGTGGAAGAGGAAGTCGGTGAGCGTGTGGAAGAGGAAGTCGGCGAGCGTGTCGAAGAAGAGGTGGACGAACGGGTCGACGAGCGCGTCGAGGAGCACGTCGAGGAACACCTCGAGGACGCGGCGCGCGAACAGTCCGGCCGCGTGACCGACGGGTCGGCGTAGCCGGCGACGCACCCGTCAGTCGCGGGCCGGTGACGCCCCGCTGGAACGACCGAATATTCGCGTCCGGGTCGCTGCTCTCGCGTGGTTTCGCGCCGCGACCGTCGGCGTTGTCGACGGGCTTTTTTCGACCGGTGGACTACTGCCGTCCGCATGACCGAGTCCGTGTTGTTCGCCGTCGGACTCGCGACAGCGGTCTTCGTCGGTGTGAACGTCGGCGGGTCTTCGACCGGCGTCGCGTTCGGTCCGGCGACCGGGAGCGACATCCTGTCGATGCGCGCGGCGTCCGCCCTGATGGCGGTGTTCGTGCTGGTCGGCGGTCTCACCGTCGGGACGAACGTCGTGCAGACGCTCGGCCACGGCATCGTCGAGGGGTCGCACTTCACGCCCCTGGCGTCGGTCGGCGTCCTGCTGTTCATCGGCACCGGCATCCTCCTCGGGAACGTCCTGAAGGTGTCCGTCAGCACGAGCGAGACGGCCGTCGTCGCCGTCGTCGGCATGGGCGCCGCGCTCGGCGTCGTGAACTGGGAGACGGTCGGCGTCATCGTCATGTGGTGGTTCGTGTCGCCGATTCTCGCGTTCTGGGTGTCGGCGTTCCTCGGCCGGTACTTCTACGACGACCTGGTCGACGTCCTCGACCTCGAAGCCCGTGACGCGGGCCGCCTCGCCAACGTCCTCGTCGTCGGCATCGGTTGTTACATGGCGTTCTCCGCGGGTGCGAGCAACGTCGCCAACGCGGTCGCCCCCCTCGTCGGGAGCGGCCAACTGGCGATGACGCCCGCGGCCGCCCTGGGCGGCCTCGCCATCGGCGCTGGCGCGTTCCTGCTCGGCCCGCGCACCATGGAGACGGTCGGCAACGACATCACGGACCTGTCCCTGGAGGCCGCGCTGGTCGTCGAACTCATCTCCGCGTCCATCATCACGGGCCTGAGTTGGATTGGCGTGCCCGCGAGCCTCGCCATCACGACGACGTCCTCGGTCATCGGCCTCGGCTGGGGGCGCGCCAGCCGGAGCGTCCCGCTGTCCGCCATCGTCAACCCCGACGGGTTCACGACTGCCGACCGGTCGTCGTGGGTGGAGAACCAGCTAGACCTCTACGACCCGAGCACGACCAAGCGCGTCATCGCGGCGTGGGTGGCGTCGCCGACGGTCGCCGGCGTCGTCGCGTTCGCCGCGTTCGCGGCCGCCGAGTGGGCGGGCGTCCTCTCCTAACGCCGACGAGCCGTCACTGCGTCTGGGGCAGTCGCGCGGTCAGCCGATGACGAATTACTCGTTTTCCAGCACCGCGGCGACCGGGTCTTCGACGTCGTACTCGTCCTGGAGGTCGTCGAGTTCGTACGCGGCCGCGCGCGCCGCGACGAACGCGAGTTTGTCGAACGCCGGCTCTGCGTCGACGGCGTCCAGGGTCGCGGTGCCGTCCTGGACGTCGAACGTGACCTCGTGGTCGGCGCTCGCGAGGTCGCCGACGCCGTCCCCGCCGGGCGCCTCCTGGACGTACACGTCGACGGTCGCCTCGAAGACGTTCTCGGTGCGCGCGTCGCGGCGCTCCGTGACCTGGCCGAGGTCGACTTCGTACGCAGCCATGCTGACTGAACGTAGCGGCGACGCGGGCTTTAGCGCTACGCCGGCCGCCGGTCACCCCGGCCAGCCGTGGGCCATGTCCGCGTCGACTCTGCCGCGCCAGGCGTCGAACTCATCGCTGCACTCGGGGTTGTCGTCGATGTGGTCGACGAACCCGCTCCCCGGCGAGGGGAGCGCGCCGCCACAGAACGGGCACTCCATCGGGTCGTTCCACGTCTCGCTCGCAGCCATGGTAATTAGTAGCACGCGATGCCGTATAACGGCTTTCCACATACTCTCCCCTTCGGTATTACGTCTCAATACGTCCTAGAGGGAGAGCGGTAGCTGCCCGACAGTCCACGCTATCCACTGGCGTCGCCACTCGTCGTCTGAGCGTTGTGAGAAAGAGCCTAGGCCGGGATTTGAACCCGGGCTCTCGTCCTTACCAAGGACGCGCT
>JBDGQF010000381.1:0-4195 GCA_042219255.1 Halobacterium sp.
TCGCAGTGGTCGTAGGCGACCTTCATCGCGTTCTCGATGGCTTCCGCGCCGGAGTTCGAGAGGAAGACGGTGTCCATGTCGTACTGGCTGGACACGTCGGTGAGTTTCTGCATCAACTGGGTGGAGCCGGGGAACTCGGGGTCGTCGACGGTGCCGCTCCCGAAGTAGAAGTCCTGGCCCGCAATCTTCAGGGGGTCGACGAGGTCGAAGTCCTCGAGTTTGTCCAGCATCTTGGGGTTGTTGTACCCGAGCGGCGCGGCGCCGATGTGGCACGTGAAGTCCATGAGGACGTTGCCGTCGAGGTCGGTGACGAACGGGCCGTGGGCGTCGCCGGTGACGTCCCAGACGAACTCGTGTGAGTACTCGCTGGGCGCGGCGACGTCCTGGTGGGCGGCAATCCACTCGTCTGCGGCCCCGCCCGGCTTGTTGACTGCCGGCTCGGCTGTCTCCCGGTGCATACACGGAAATTGTCTAAATACTCCTTAAGTCTTGCTCTCAGTATACAGTAAGTGACTACTAATCCGCGCCAGAGTGCGTTTGCGAGCGTCAAAAGTTATTAGGTGGGCGGCGACAATGTAGGGGTATGGCAACAAACGACGAGGGGAAGCGGACGATTGGTTCCGTGGACACCGCACTCGGCGTGCTGGAGGCGTTACGGAGCCTGGACGGCGCGACCCTGGGCGAACTCGCCGAGGAGGTCGACCTCTCGAAGGGCGCGCTCCACACCCACTTGACGACACTGCGCGACCACGGGTTCGTCGAGCACCGCGGCGACTCGTACGCGCTCGGCCGGCGGTTCCTCACGTTCGGCGAGTACGTCCGGAACAGCGTGCCGCTGTACCGCGCCGCGAAGGGCGAAGTGGACGAACTCGCCGCGGAGACCGACGAGTGCGTCCACCTCATCACCGAGGAGGACGGCCAGGAGTCCATCCTCTACGAGGCGTTCGGCGACCGCGCGGTCGGCCGCGAGTTCTTCCTGAAGAACCGCGAGGCGATGGGGCGGTACCTCCACTACTCCGCCGCCGGCAAGTCCATCCTCTCCCAGTTGGACGAGTCCCGCGTCCACGACATCATCGACGAGCACGGACTCCCCGCGGCGACCAAGCACACCATCACCGACCGCGAGGAGTTCATGGCTGAACTGGCGGCCGTCCGCGAGCGCGGGTTCGCGACGAACGACGAGGAAGACCTCCTCGGCATCCGCGCCGTCGGGAGTCCGGTGCTGGGGCCGGACGGGGACGTCCTCGGCGCGCTCAGCGTCTCCGGGCCCGCGAGCAGACTCCAGGACGAGCGGTTCACCGAGGAGTACCCCCGTCTCGTCAAGGAGTACGTGAACATCATCGAACTGAACCTCCAGACCGGCGACGTCTCCGTCTGACCCGTTTTTGTTCACTTCAAACGGAACGTGAACGACCTGTCTGGCGCCGGACAATCTATTACAGGCATATTTCTGTAACGCCATGCCGCATGCGGCCAGCGCTAGCGAGTCTACGTTTGACGCTCGCAAACCTCGGTTTCGTTCGTAGGTTCCGAGATTATTGTTACAGTGACGATACGCAAACAAATGGGTGACGTGAAGACTGGAACAGCGTGACAAAGAACTCGAAGGCGCGTTTTACACTACAAACAGTCACTTGCCCGAGCGCGCGCTGGCCGGACTGACCGAAAGACGCCATCCTGACCTGTGGTCTCGCGGACTCCAGGACGGATTACTGGGGCGGCAAGGGGGCCGGCCGTTGCATAGTTTTACGTCTGCCCGTGTCCTGGGTTGGTTTGACATGGCACTCTGGTCTGAAGAGCAGCCGTCCGAGGACTTCTATCGGGTGCTTGCCCCCGACGGGACGCTCGTCGGCGACCCGCCCGACCTCGACGACGACGAACTCCGAGAGCTGTACTGGACGATGAAGCTCACGCGCGCCTTCGAGGACAAGGCGCTGCGGATGCAGCGCAGCGGCGAACTCAGCATCATCTCGCGGTGCCGCGGCGAGGAAGCGACGCCGCTGGGCGCCGCCGCCGCGCTCTCGCCCGGCGACTGGTGTTTCCCGCTGTACCGCCAGCGCTCCGGCCTCGTGTACTGGGGCGTCCCCCTCGACCGGCAACTCGCGAACCTCATGGGCGCGGAACCCGAGACCATCGACGAACACCTGCCGTTCGACGACCGGCCGGAACCACCGGTGAACTTCTCGCCGGGCTACGTCCCGCTGGGCGCGAACCTCCCGAACACGGTGGGGTCGGCGCTCGCGGACAAACTCAACGGCCGGGACACCGTCTCGCTGACGTTCGTCGGCGACGGCTCCACCAGTCAGGGCGACTTCCACGACGCGCTCAACTTCGCCGGCGTCTTCGACGTGCCCGCGGTGTTCGTCTGCCAGAACAACCAGTGGGCCATCTCGGTGCCCGCGCACCGACAGACCGCCTCGGAGACGTTCGCGCAGAAGGGCGACGCGTACGGCGTCCCGAACGAGCGCGTCGACGGCAACGACGTGCTCGCCGTCTACGAGAAGACGAAAGAGGCAGTGGACGACGCGCGCGACGGCGAGGGCCCGACGTTCGTCGAGTGCGTCACCTACCGCATCGTCGAACACAACACGGCGGACGAACCGAGCGTCTACCGGGACGACGAGCAACTGGAGTACTGGCTCGAACGCGACCCAATCGACCGCTTCGAGACGTACCTGCTGGACGAGGGCGTGCTCACGGAGGCGGAAATCGAGTCCATGGAGAGCGACATCGCGGACGAAGTCGCCGAAGCCGTTGCGGCCGCCCGCGACGTGCCGGAGTCCGCGCCCGAGCGCATGTTCGACAGTCACCTGCGCGGCGAGTCCTGGAACGAACAGCACCAGCGCGCGGAACTCCAGCGCGAACTCGACGGCGAGAACCCGTTCACCGACTGGACGGGGGAGGGCTTCGAATGAGCGACGCCCCCACCGGCGGCGGGGCGGACGAGACGCCCACCGACGGCGAGGTGACCGAACGCAACCTCGTGGAGACCATCAACGAGACGCTCGCCGCGGAGATGCACAACGACGACTCCGTGCGCCTGCTCGGCTACGACATCGGCCCAATCGGCGGCGTCTACCGGACGACCCAGGGCCTCATCGAGGAGTTCGGCGACGACCGCGTCATCGACACGCCGCTCTCGGAGAACGGCGTCCTCGGCACCGCCGTCGGCATGGCGATGCGCGGCGAGCGCGTCGTCCCCGAAATCCAGTTCATGGGCTTTTTCTACCCCGCGTTCGGGCAGTTCATGTACACGCTCGTGAAGATGCACGAGCGCTCCGGCGGCACGGTCGACGTCCCGCTGACCGTGCGCATGGTCTGCGGCGGCGGCGTGAAGTCAAGCGAGTACCACTCCGAGTCCACGGAGAGCTTCCTCGTGCACACCCCTGGGGTGCGCGTCGTCTACCCGAGCGGACCGCGCGAAGCGAAGGGCCTGCTCGCGGCGAGCATCCGCCACGACGACCCCGTGGTGTTCATGGAGCACAAGAAACTCTACCGCACGCACCGCGAACCCGTGCCGGAGGACGACTACACGCTCCCGCTGGACGAAGCCAGAATCGCGCGCGAGGGCGACGACCTCACGGTCATCACGTGGGGCGCGATGGTGCGGGAGGCCGAGGAGGCGGCCGACAACGTCGACGCGGACGTCGAAATCGTCGACCTGCGCGTGCTGTCGCCGCTCGACGTCGAGACCGTCCTGGACTCCGTGAAGAAGACGGGGCGCGCCGTCGTGTTCCACGAGGCGCGCCGGACGCTCGGCCTCGGCGCCGAACTGACCGCGGTCATCAACGAGTACGCGTTCGACCGGCTGCGCGCGCCGGTCCAGCGCGCCACCGGGTACGACGTGCACTTCCCCGGCAACCAGATAGAGGAGGAGTACCTCCCGGACGCCCAGCGCGCACAGTACGCCATCGAGGCGGTGATGTCCTATGAGTTCTGAACGACAACGGTTCGAATTCCGGATGCCCGACCCCGGCGAGGGGCTGACAGAGGCCGAACTCGACGCGTGGCTGGTCGAGGAAGGCGACGAGGTCGACGACGACGCCGTGCTCTGCGAGGTGGAGACGGACAAGGCCATCGTCGAGATTCCCGTGCCGTGTGCGGGCGAAGTGGTGGAACTGCGCGCCGACCCTGGCGACGTCGTCTCGGTCGGCGAAGTCATCGCGGTGTTCGAGACGGAGAACCCGCCGAACAG
>JBDGQF010000048.1:0-4158 GCA_042219255.1 Halobacterium sp.
GCCCCGAGCAGCGCGACGGCACGGACGGCGACGCCGGCGAACTGCTCGTGCGCGGCCCACAGGTCTTTGACGGCTACTGGGGCCTGGAGGACGCCACCGAGCAGGCGTTCGTGGAACTCGAGGGAGAAGAGTGGTTCCGCACCGGCGACGTCGTCGAAATCCGCGGTGACGACTACATTCGGTTCCTCGAGCGCGCGAAACAGATTCTCACGCTCTCCACGGGGAAGAACGTCGCGCCCGGCCCAATCGAGGACGCGTTCGCCGCGAGTCCGCTCGTCGAGCAGGCGATGGTCGTCGGCGACAACCGGAAGTTCGTCTCCGCGGTCATCGTCCCGAACTTCGACGGCGTCCGCAAGTGGGCGGCCACCGAGGGCGTCGACATCCCAGACGACAAGGCCGCTATCTGCCGCGACGACCGCGTCGAAGCCCGCATCCAGCAGGAAGTCGACGCCGTCAACGAAGACCTCGAGGATTACGAGTCTATCAAGCGGTTCCGCCTCGTCCCCACGGAGTTCACCGAGGAGAACAACCTCCTCACGCCCACCATGAAGAAGAAGCGCCGCAACATCCTCGAAGCGTTCGCCGACGAAATCGGCGACATCTACGAGGAGTGACCGCGCGCGGTCGGAACCGGCGACGTCGACGAGGAGTGACCGCGCGCGATAGGAACCGGCGGTATCTTCGGGGAGTGACCGCGCGGCCGGCGACGCCGACTGCCGCAACCCGGGCGGTTTAAGTCCGAAGCTACTGAATCACGTGACGATGCCGGCCCTGGAGGTGTCCACGTGAGTTCAGAACTCATCCCGCTGGTCGCGACCATCATCGCGCTCGGCGTCGCAGCACAAGTCATCGCCGACCGCCTCCAGGTGCCGAGCGTGCTGTTCCTCGTCATCGCGGGCATCGTCGTCGGTCCCGAGATACTCGGCGTCGTCACCCTCGAAGCACTCGGCGGCGCGGAGACGCTGTCCAGCATCGTCGGCCTCTCGGTCGCAATCATCGTCTTCGAGGGCGCGTTCCACCTGAAACTCCCGAAACTCAGGGAGGCGCCGGGCGCCGCGGTGCGACTCACCACCGTCGGCGCCGCAATCTCCCTCGTCGGGACGGCGCTGGCCGTCCACTACGTCCTCGGCGCCGACTGGGACATCTCCTTCCTCGTCGGCAGCCTCCTGGTCGCCACCGGCCCGACTGTCATCACGCCGATTCTGGACATCGTCCCGGTGCGCAACCGCGTCGCCGCCGCGCTCGAAACCGAGGGCGTCGTCAACGACGTCACCGCCGCCATCCTCGCCATCGTCGTCTTCGAAGTCGTGAACAACCCAGGGCTCACGCGCATGCAGATTGTCGAGGAGTTCACGGTCCGCCTCGGCGTCGGCGTCCTCATCGGACTCGTCGTCGCCGGCGGCGTCTGGTACCTCCTCCGGCACGTCGACCTCTCCCGCGGGAACGCACCCCAGAACTCGCGGCTCATCGTGCTCGCCGGCGCGCTCGTCGCGTACGGCGCCGCGGACTTCCTGCGCGGCGAAGCAGGCATCGCCGCCGTCGCCACGGCCGGCATGGTGCTCGGGAACGCCGACCTCCCCTACGAGGAGGAAATCGAGGCGTTCAAGGGCGACGTCACCCTGGTCGTCCTCTCGTTCGTCTTCATCGCGCTCGCCGCACTCCTCTCCTTCCAGAACCTCCTCCAACTCGGCCTCGCCGGCCTCGTGGTCGTCGTCCTCGTCGCGCTCGTCATCCGGCCACTCGGCGTGTTCCTCTCCACGCGCGGCGACCGCTATACGTTCTCCGAGCGCACGTTCATGAGCGTCGTCGGCCCGCGCGGCATCATCCCCGCGTCCGTCGCAACGCTGTTCGCCGTCCAGTTACAGGGCAACGGCATGGGGGCGGCCGCCGACCTCCTGGTCGGCGTCGTCTTCCTCGTCATCCTCCTCACCGTCGTCTTCGAGGGAGGGTTCGCCAGACACATCGCACAAGCACTCGACGTCATACCAATGCGTGTCATCATCGTCGGCGGCGGCACCGTCGGTCGCGCGCTCGCGGAGCGCCTCGAAGACCGCGGTGAGAACGTCGTCCTCGTCGAATCGGACGTACAGATGGTCGAACGAGCGCGCAACGAAGGGTTCACCGTCCACCACGGCGACGGCACGGACACCGACGAGTTGCGCGCCGCGGGCGCGGAGAACGCCCGCATCGTCGTCGCCGCGACCGGTGACGACGACGCGAACCTGCTGGTCGCACAGCTCGCGGACTCGAAGTTCGACGTGGACACCGTCATCGCCCGCGCGAACAACCCGGACAACGTCGACGCGTTCGAAGACCTCGGCGTCCGCACGGTGTCGTCGTCGATGGCGACGGCGTGGGGCATCGACAACATCATCGAACGCCCCGCGCTCGCCAACTGGATGACCGAAATCGGGCGCGCCGGCGACGTCCAGGAGGTCGAAGTGACGTCCGAAGACCTCGTCGGGAAGACCATCGAGGAAGTCGACGAGGAACTCCCGAACGGCGCCATCATCGCGCTCGTCGGCCGGGACGGCGAGAACGAGGTGCCGACCGGCGACTTCACGCTCCAGCACGGCGACCACCTCACGTTCCTCGGCCGGAAGGAGGCCGTACGGGAGGCGCTGAAGTGGTGTCACCCCCACGACTGACTCGTCCGCGCTCTCTTACTCGTCGTGGTGGACGCGCCACGTGAACAGGCTCTCGAAGACGTAGTTCACGAACATCGCGACGCCGATGGCGCCGCCCTTCACGGCGACCAGCCAGAGGTCGACGCCCGCCACTGAGACGTCGACGGTGACCGTGTAGAAGACGGCGACGAACAGCACGTACTGGAGCGTCGACCCGCCCGCCCTGACGAGGTGCGAGCGCAGCAGGCGGCGGCCCAGCGACCGCGCGTCCATCGCGCCCTCGCCCGCGAACGTCCAGCGCTCGTTCACCGCGAACATCACGAGAATCGCGGTCTCGATGCTGGCGACGTTCGCGAGTGCGGCGGGCACGCCCGCCACCGACGTCAACAACACGAGCGTCGTCACGTCGAAGACGGCGCCGATGGCGCCGACCGACGCGAACTGTCCGAACCGCACGAGCGACGCCAGTTCCTCGAACCGCTCGGGGACGACGGCGCGCAACCGGTCGCTGGCCGTCATCGGTGCCGGTCGACGAGCGCGGGCGGTTCGTCGCGGCGCGCCGCGAGCGCCTCGTGCAGATGGCTGTCCCGCAGTCGCTTCGACCGGTG
The DNA here is from genome assembly GCA_042219255.1 of Halobacterium sp. GTDB lineage: Archaea > Halobacteriota > Halobacteria > Halobacteriales > Halobacteriaceae > Halobacterium. The sequence continues at coordinate 3,236 of JBDGQF010000048.1, forward strand.
GCGGGCCGCCAGGAGCGCGCGGAACAGCGCCAGCGGCGTCCGCACCGGCGACACGGTCGACCCCGGCTTGTCCTCCCACTCGATGGGGACTTCCGCGACGCGGAGGTCGAGCGCTCCCGCGATGGCGACCAGTTCCACGTCCCACGCGAACCCGGCCTCGTAGAGGTGCGACCGCACCTGCTGCCAGCCCTCCGCCGTGATGGCCTTCGCGCCGCACTGGTAGTCGTACAGCGAGACGTCCAGCAGGCGGCCGGCAAGCCACGCGAACCCATCGCCGAGGAACCGGCGCGCGAGCGTCTGGTGGCCGGCGACCTCCGCGTCCGGGTGGCGCCGCGACCCCACGGCGAGGTCGGCGCCGCCGTCCCGCACGCGGTCGATGACTTTCGCCAGCGAGTGCGCTGGCGTCGCGCCGTCCGCGTCCGCGAACGCCAGCACGTCCGTGTCCAGTTCCTCGAACCCGGCGGTGATGGCCGCACCCTTCCCGCGCCGCCGGTCGGCGTTGTGCAGGGTCGCCGCCGTCTCCCCGACTGCCTCGACTACCGCCGGCGACCCGGCGTCGAGTTCGACGTGGAGGCGCTCCGGCTGCAGGCGCTCCTGGAGGGCGTCGAGGTACGCGACGAGCGCCTCGACGTCCGGGTCGTAGGCGGGGACGACGATGCCGACGGTGCGCATTCGCGTTGAGAGAAACGAGGGAGGGGTATCAATTTCGTGGTATCGACGCGGACGTTGGGGAGGCCCGGGTGCGGCGAGGAACCCGTCGAATTACCGGCGTTCGAACGTGATGGCGGCGCCCTGGCACGACGACCTTTTGCGCTGCGCTCACGGTCTCCGGCCGTTCGCTCGGCAAAAGCTCGGCCAAAAGCGCCGTCGGGCCGCCGTCAGAGCAAAGCTCTGACGAGCCCTCGTTCGCTTCGCTCACGAGG
>JBDGQF010000276.1:0-4158 GCA_042219255.1 Halobacterium sp.
GGCGCCCACGAGGGCAAGGGCCTCGGCAACCAGTTCCTCGACGAACTCACGAACGCCGACGTCATCGTGAACGTCGTGGACGCCTCCGGTGCGACCGACGAGGAGGGCGAACCCGTCGAAGTCGGGACGCACGACCCCATCGAGGACGTTGACTTCATCGAGACGGAGATGGACCTCTGGCTGGCGGGCATCGTCGACCGGAACTGGGAGTCCGTCGAGCGCCAGTCCCGCAGTCCCGGCTTCGACATCGAGGAAGCCGTCACCGACCTGATGACGGGGTTCGGCGCGACCGAGTACGACGTCGCCGCCGTCCTCCGGAACATGGAGTACTCCGACGACCCGGTGCAGTGGACGGACGACGACCGCGAGGCGCTCGCGCGCGGCGTCCGCGTCCGCACCAAGCCCATCGTCGTCGTCGCGAACAAAATCGACGTCGCGCCCGAGGAGAACGTCCAGCGCCTCCTCGACCTCGACAAGCCGGTGGTTCCGGCGACCGCGCAGGGGGAACTCGCGCTCCGGCGCGGCGACGACGCCGGCTTCCTCGACTACGACCCCGGCGACGAGGACTTCGAAATCACGGGCGACGTCAGTCCAGACCAGGCGGACGCGCTCGCCGACCTCCGCGAGACGATGCAGGCGTACGGCGGCACGGGCGTCCAGCAGTCCCTGGACTACGCCGTCTACGACCTCCTGGACATGGTGACCGCGTACCCCGTCCAAGACCAGTCGAAGTGGACGGACGCGCGCGGGAACGTCCTGCCGGACGCGTTCCTGCTCGAAGAAGGGTCGACGCCCGTCGACCTGGCGTACGCCGTCCACTCGGACATCGGCGACGGCTACCTGCACGCCGTGAACGCGAAGACCAACCGGGAGGTCGGCGAGGACTACGAACTCGAGGAGGGCGACGTCGTGAAAATCGTCTCCACCGCGAAGTAGTCAGCCCGAAGCGACGAACACGCCGACGTCCTTCGTGACGTCGAGGCCGTCCTCGCCGACCAGTTCTCGGAAGCGCTCCGCGACGTCGAACGTCACGTCCTCGTCGACGCCCGGCAGCGAGAGCACGTACGCGACCAGCGGCTCGTGCGCGGTGACGTGCAGCGAGTCCTCGAACCGCCGCAGTTCGACGTCATCGAAGTGCTCGCGCAACTGGCCGGCGCCGTTCTCCAGGTTGAACGCCAGTTCCCCGGGGTGGTCGCCGAACTCGTCGACAACGTCGAACACCTCGCGGAGGTTCTCCGCGCCGTCCGTGGACGCGTAGAACGTCCCGCCGGGCTTCAGGACGCGCCGGACTTCCGCGATGGCGCGGTCTCTGTCGGCGTCGCCGAGGTGGTAGAGGACGTGGTGGGCGGTGACGGCGTCGAAGGCGTCGTCCGGATAGGGGACGTCGCTGGCGTCGACGGCGTCGAAGTTGAAGTCGTGACTGCACTCCTCCAGAGACTCCATCGCGTCCATCATCATCCCCGAGGAGGCGTCCGTGACCGTGACGTCCCACTCGCTGGGGATGCGGTCGTCGTTGGCGGCCCAGAGCGCGCCGTGGCCGGCGCCCAGCGAGAGCACGCTGGCCTCGTCGGGGAGGTCGAACTGGTCGAACATCCACTCGTGGCGGGACTGTTCGGCGGTGGCGAAGCGGGCGTGCAAGACCTGTCGGGCGGCGAGGTTCGACGCGTCCGCGTACTGGTCGGCGAGCGCGGCGTCGTCCTGCCAGTCGTCCATGCCGGGAGCGACGGACTCTGCGGCCTTCAGCGCACCGACTCACGCCCTCCCGGCGGCGTCGCCGACCGTCCGGCGGACGCGCGCGCCGACGCCGCCGCCGAGCGCCGCGCACAGCCCCGGGACTGGCGCGAACGTGAGAGCGCCGAGGTAGACGAGGATGCCCGCGTTGTACGTCCGGCCGGCGAAGCGGGTGGCGGCGTCCGCGCCGCCGAACCCCCACGCGAGGACGGTGACGGCGGCGGCGAACCCGAACGCGCCGGCGGCGAACGCGTCGAGGAACTCCGACTGGAACGAGCGACTCGCCGCGCCGGTGAGCGCGCCGGCGGCGATGAGCGCGAGGACGACGACTTCCGGCGTCCCAGCGCGCAGCACGGCGAGAGTGACTGTCGCGGCGGTGACGACGGTGCCGCCGGCGACGGCGAGGCGGTCCATGCCGGTACGGCGTCGCGCCCACGCAAAAGTGTTAGGAGAGTGGCTGGAACCAGACGGCGGCGACCAGGACGGCGAGGAAGACGTAACAGCCGCGCACGAGCAGCATCGTCGCGATTCTCGGGCCGCTGCGCGCGGCGAACGCGGCGACGGCGCCGAACGCGGCGACGGCGGCGACGGAACTCGGCGGGAACACCGTCAGCGCGGCGAGCGCGACGACGCCGGCCATCGCGGCGGCCATCAGGCCGAACGCGAACCGTCGCGCGCGCTGCTTGCCGAGGACGACGGCGACGCTGTGCTTGCCGATGGACTGGTCGTAGTCGTAGTCCTGGGCGTCGTCGACGACTTTCACGCCGGAGAGCAGGACGAGGAGGACGCCCGCGAACGCCAGCGGCCTGGCGGCGAGCGCCTGCGTCTGCGCGTAGTAGCCGCCGAGCAGCGAGACGGCGATGCCCAGCGGGTAACCCGTCGTGGTCGTCACTGGATTGGTGTCGAGTTGGGGGGCGTGGTGGTACGCGATGAGCCACGCCGGGACGGCGAGTGCGGCGGCCCACGCGTCCACGAGGAACCAGAGCGCGGCGGCGCACGCGAAGAAGAGCAGGGAGGCGCCGCGTATCGCGGCCAGACAGCTGGCCGCGGTGAGCGGGTGGTCGTCGTCCTCGCCGCGGACGTGGAAGTCCACGTAGCCGTCCTTGACGTGCGCGGTGTAAACGGCCGCGAACATCGCGACGACGTGGACGGCCGCGACAGTGACCGAGAACTCGCCCGCGAGGACTGCGCCGAACGCCGACGCCGCCAGCGGCGGCAGCATGAACACGGGGTGGACCTGTGACGCGAGCGCGCCGAGCGCCGCGCGCCACCCACCGCCGTGCCGTGAGACGTGCATACACACACCATGGGTCGCTGTCGGCATAACTGTCAGGGAGCGTACTACGCGACGCGGACGGCCGAGAGAATGAGTCCCGCTGTGGGCCGCTACTGGATCGCTTCGGTCGCTTCGCGCATCACGTCGAGGGCCTCGCGGAGGTTCTCCATGTCCGTCGCGTACGAGATGCGCGCGTACCCCTCGCCGTTCTCGCCGAACGCCTCCCCGGGCACGACGACGACGCCGCGGTCGATGACCTCGTCCACCCAGCCGTCGGGGACTTTCGGCATCGCGTAGAACGCGCCACGGGGCTTCGGGACGTCCAGCCCCATGTCTTCGAGGCCGTCGAGAACCACATCGCGGCGCTCCTGGAACGACTCCACCATCTCGCCGACGACGTCCTGCGGGCCAGTGAGCGCGGCTTCGGCGGCGTACTGGGCCGGCGCGCTCGCGCACGCCTGCCCGTACTGGTGGACGCGGAGCATGCGTTCGGCGCGGCGCTCGCTCGCCGCCACCCAGCCGAGGCGCCAGCCAGTCATCGAGTACGTCTTCGAGCACGCGTTCACGACGACGACGTTGTCCGTCTCCGCGAACTCGATTGGCGACCGGTGCTCGCCCTCGAAGACGATGTGCTCGTACACTTCGTCCGAGATGCAGAGGACGTCGTGTTCGTCCGCGATGCGCGCGAACTCCCGCATGTCTTCGGGTTCCTGGACTGCCCCAGTGGGGTTCGCGGGCGAGTTCACGACGAACGCCGCCGTGTCCTCCGTGATGGCGTCTTCGACGGTCTGCGGGTCGAGCGTCAGGTCGTCGCGCAGCGGCAGCGGCACCGGTTCGCCGCCGGCGATGCGCGTGAGCGCGTCGTAGGAGACGAATCCCGGGTCTGGGAACAGGACTTCCTCGCCGGGGTCGACGTGGGCTTCCAGCGCGATGTGGAGCGCTTCGCTGCCGCCGGACGTCGCGATGACGCCCTCCGGTTCGACGTCGACGCCGTTGTCGCGGGCGTGCTTCTCGACGATTGCGTCGACGAGTTCGGGCGTCCCGCGGTTCGACGTGTACGCGTCGGCGTCCCCCGCTTCGATGGCGTCGACGGCGGCCTGCCGGGCGTGCTCGGGCGTCGGGAAGTCAGGCTGGCCGAGTCCGAGGTTGAT
>JBDGQF010000368.1:0-4128 GCA_042219255.1 Halobacterium sp.
TCGCGGGGAACACCGACCCGCTGCTGGACGCGCTCATCGTCGTCATTCACGCGGTCGACGTCCTGATGGGCGTGTTCATTCTCCTGATGGTGTTCATCCACTGGGGCGCGTTCCGCCGCCTCGCGGCGCGGATGCGCCAGCCGGGCGAAGCACCCGAGGGCGTCGCCGCCGACGGCGGCCAGGTCGACGGTGACGCCGACGCGGACAACGGAGGTGGGGCGGCGTGACGAACATGGACCACGGGAAGTTCACGCGCGTCACGACGTACTTCCACTCGCTGCTCGCGCTCGACGTGTTCCTGTTGTTCTTCACGGGCTACGCCGTGATGTTCAACGACGAACTCTGGTGGCTCGTGGAGTTCATGGGCGGGAACGTCGGCGTGCTCGCGCTCCACCGCATCGCCGGGTTCGTGCTCATCGTGCTCACCGTGTTCTGGGTGACGCTGATGCTCATCGGGCCGGGCCGGCGGAGTAACTTCCGCGCAATCATTCCGTCGCCCGACGACATGCGGGCGTTCGTCCAGGACGTCAAGTTCGTGCTCGGGCGCGCGGACGAACGCCACCCGAACGCGCGCCAGTTCGCGGGCTACAAGTCCGACGAGGTGCCGCTGTTGTCCTACGTCGGGAAGGGCGTCGTCTGGATTTTCACCGTGGAACTCGTGCTGCTGATGGTCTCGGGCCTGATGATTTGGAGCAAGGTCGGCCTCGCGCAGTACTTCCAGACGAAGGCCGCTGCGACGGCGTTCGTCACGTTCCACGGCCTCCTCGGGGTCGTGATGGTGATGGGTGTGATGTTCCACATCTACGAGCACGGGTTCCATCCCGCGTTCTACCCCGTGGAGATGAAGGCGTTCGTGCCGAAATCGATGATTCCCCACGAGGAACACGACGGCGCCGAACACGAGGGCACTGGCATCGAGCTGTTGTCCCTGCGGCAGTCCTGGCAGTGGGCGTCGAACCTCGCGGGCGCCGCGGTCGTAATCGGGGTGGTGAGCGTGCTCGTCGGCAGCATCTTCGACGAGGGGTATCCGGTGCCGGCCGAACTGACGGTCGGCGGCGGCCCCACGAACCTCCTGCTCACCATCGGCATCAACATCGGCGTCCTCGTGTTGCTGCTCGGCGTCGTGCTGTCGACGTACGGGAACGTCTTGCGCGCCCGCTACGAGCGCCAGGTCCGCGGTGAGAGCGAAGAGCAGGCCGCTACCGACGGCGGCACGCCGCAGGAAGACGACTGACGCCACACCCCTCTCCTGTCACCGTTTCGGTCGCACGCGAGACGGCACAGCCGGTTCGTTTAAGGTTCTCGTCGTGCTACGCGTTCGCATGGCTGGCGTACTCAACCTCGTGTACGCGGTGCTCGCGCTCGTAGTGGCAATCGCCGGCGTGTTCGGCATCTGGTGGGTCGGCAGGGACGTCGACGACGGCGTCGACCCGACGTCCGACCTGCTGCGCGCAATCGCCGTCACCGCGTTCCTCGTGCTGATGACGATTCCGTTCCTCACGTAACGCGCCGCGCGGCAGAATCAGGCAGTCAGCAATTCCGCCGCTTCCTCGGAGAGTTCCACGGTCACGTCCTGTCGCGTCTGCTCGCTAATCTGGTCGATGTTCCGCGTGAGCACGTCCAGGATGTCCTTCGGCTCCGGGTAGACGAGCATGTTGCCGTCGTCGTCCTCCATCACGAGCTGCGTGTCCGCGAGGTTCACCTGGTCGTGTTCGAGGTGCGCGACGATGGCCGGCAGTTCCTCCGCGCCGCCCGGGTCGCCCTCCTCGACCATCGTGACGTAGAGTGCGTCCAGGCCGATGAGGTCTTTGTACTCGCGGACGCGGCGCGCGCACTCCACCATGTCCTTCGTGACGGCGGTCTTCTCCGGGTTGCCGTGTTCGCCCTCGTAGCAGTGCTTGCAGACCCGCAGTTCCATTCGCATGCCAACAGCGTGGTGCGACGACGGCTTGAACCTTCGGCCCCCGTACGGGGCTGCCGCGTCGACCGACGGAAGATTAACCACGACCCCACTCGAAGCGTCTGGCATGCCAGCAGCGTCGCTCGCAAAGCACGTGCGCGAACTCGGCGCCGGCGACCTCCGGTCGGTCGTCCAGTACGAGGGCGACGACTACGACGTCGTCTTCCAGCGCGACGACCTCGCCGAGCACTACACCGACGAAGAGTTCGAGGAGGTCGCCAAACACCTCGTCCTGAAGGGCTTCGACGACCCGCTCGACCAGCCGGAGCTCGCGCACTTCGGGCACCTCGACGCGACCGTGCGGTGGTTCCACGAAGTCGTCGTCATCCAGGTGCCACTCGACGAGTGGGACGGCATCATCCTCTCGTTCGACCGCCACACCATCACGGAGACCGGGCGGCTCGTCGACGGCATCCTCGCGTTCGTCGAGGAGAACTTCGAGAACCACGACGGCCCAGAGGAGACGGCCGACGAACTCGCCGACGAGTTCACGTAGTCCCGGCGGCCGCCCGCTTCTCGTGGCCCCGCGTCAGTACGTCACCCAGTCGGTGGGCTTGCTCCCGAGGCCGACGACGCGGAGTTCGCGCTCTCCGTCCGTGCTGCGCGTCTGAATCATGCCGTCGTACAGCGGCGCGAGCGCGTCGAACGGCTCCTTGTTGCTGGTGTCGAGGACGCCCAGCCCCAGCCACCCCAGCCTGTCGACGTGTCCCGCGAACACGTGCAGCAGCCGGTAGACGCGGCGCGTGTCCGCGTACATCAGCATCGTCGAGACCGTGGAGACGCCGAACCGCACCTGGTCGCACTCGCCCTCCAGCCGGCGGAAGATGCCGCCCAGGCGGATGCCGATGTCCGTGATGTCGCCCGGCGAGGAGACGTACTTCACGAGTTCCTCGTCGCCGATGCGCTCGCCGCGCTGGCGCGTCACGCAGTCCACGATGCCGGCGCGGCCGTCCTGGAGTTGCTCCCAGACCTTGGGCGCGCGTTCCCTGATTCGGTCGGTGCTCTCGTGCGTCCCGACGACGACCGCGCCCTCGCCGCGCCCGCAGCCGTCGTCAAGAAGTGACAGCGCGAGCTCCCGCTTGCCGGTCAGCGGCGGCCCGCCGACCAGCAGGCTCGTGCCGTCCGGAATCTCCTCGACCGGCAGGAACTCGGCGACGTCGTACCCCATCGTGTCAGTGTCGTCGTGGCTCCGCCAAATGGCTTGTTCCCGTCATGTCACGCGGCGGACGCGACGACGCCGTCACGCGCGCTCCGCGCGCAGCTCGGCAATCAGGCCGCGCGCCGCCTCGCGGACGGCCTCGTCGCTGGACTGGTCTGGCTCCCAGCCGAGCGCAGACAGCTTCTCGACGGACAGCCGCATCTTCGGGACGTCGCCCGTCCACCCGCGGTCGCCGCCAGTGTACTCGTACTCGGGGTCGACGCCCAGTTCGTCGGCGACGATGTCCGCGATGCGGTTCACGGACGTCGTCGTCTTCGTCCCGAGGTTGTAGACGTTGAGGTCGTCGTCGGCGTGCTCGACGACGTGCGTCATCGCGTCCACGCACTCCTCGACGTGCATGTAGGACTTCTCCTGGCGGCCGTTCCCCAGAATCGTCAGCGTCTCCGGGTCGTCCAGGAGTTTCTCGATGAAGTCCGGGACGACGTTCCCGCGCTGGCGCGGCCCGACGATGTTCGCGAACCGGTACACCCACGACTGGATGCCGTGGCTGTGCGCGTACGTCGAAATCAGGCCCTCGTCGGCGAGTTTGCTCGCGCCGTAGATAGAGATTGGTTCCAGGGGCGCGTAGTCCTCGGGCGTCGGCATCGGCGCTTCGCCGTACACCGTCGACGAGGACGTGAACGCGAGGTTGTCGACGCCGACCTCGTGCATGCGTTCGAGGACGTTGTACGTCATCTCGCCGTTCTCCTCGAACAGCACGCGCGGGTTCTCGTAGTTCGTGTCCGTGTACGCCGCGAAGTGGAAGACGACGTCCACGTCCTCGGTGATGACGTCGGCGACGTCGTCCTCGTCGCGCACGTCGGCCTCGACGAAGTCGACGCCGTCCGGCACCCGGTCGCGAGTCCCCTTCGAGAGGTTGTCGACGGCGAGCACGTCGTTGGCAGCGGCGAGTTCGGCGGCGAGGTGGGTGCCGACGAGGCCCGCTGCGCCCGTCACGACGACGCGCTTC
>JBDGQF010000267.1:0-4102 GCA_042219255.1 Halobacterium sp.
GCGCCGTCGACGAGCCGCGCGCGCTCCTCCGCGAGGAGTTCGACACGGCCGTCCCCAAGTCCGTCGACCTCGACGTCTGGGACAGCAACTCCGAAATCCGGTACATGGTGTTGCCGCAGCGGCCGCCGGGCACAGACGACCTGGACGAGGACGCGCTCCGGGAGCACGTCACCCGGAACAGCATGATTGGCGTGGAGCGGTTAGCGTGACCCGGCCGACGGACGCCAACGACGGGCCGTCGCTGCCGGACGTCGAGACCGACCGCGACTTCGCGGCGCCCTGGCAGGCCCGCGCGTTCGGCCTGGCAGTCGCGGCCACCGACGCCGCCGACCTGGACTGGGAGCGCTTCCAGGCACGGCTCGTCGCCGAACTGGAGCGCCGCCACGGTGACGCGGACGACCAACCGGCCGCCGAGGGCGCTGGGGCGCGCGAGTCGGCGTACTACGAGGACTGGCTCGCCGCCCTGGAACGACTACTCGTGTCCGAAGGACACCTCGAATCCGGCGAACTCGCGGAGCGCGTCGCCGAGTTCGAGGCCGGTGACCGGACCGCCCACGAGTTCGTCGACGGCGACCCCCACTCGCACGCCGACGACCTGCCCGAGGGCCACGCGGAAGGCAGTGCGCACGACCACGGCCACAGCCACGACCACAGTCACAGCCACGGCCACAGCCACGGGCACAGTCACAGCCACGGCGAAGACGACGGTCACGACCATGACAGCGACCACGATGGCGGCCACGGCCACGACCACGATGGCGGCCACGACGGCAACGGCCACAGTCACGAAGACGAGCGAGACGGCGGCATGGAGTAACGCCGCAGCGAGGAATCGGCCTGACTCCGTGAGTCTGGACGGCGCGCGCGACGAGGCCAGCAGCGGGGCCGGGACGGTGGAATTTTGTGACGCGACGCCGTGGGGCAGGTAGGCTTGCTTCGAGCGCTCCCCTGGCTCGCCATCGGGTCGCTGGCGGCGGGCGTCGTGTCCGTCTGGTTCGTCCAGTACCTCTGGCCGTACCGGGACAAACTCGGCGGGAAGTTCTTCATCGCGACCATCTGCTGTGAGGCGCTGTGGTCGTTCGCGTACGGGGTCGCGCTGCTCGTGTTCGACCCCGGGCTCAGGGTGCTGTTCGAGATTCCCATCTGGTTCGCCATCAACTTCATCGGCGTGTTCTTCCTGGCGTTCGCGCTGGAGTACACGGGCCGCGGCGACCTCGTCCGGTCGAAACTCATGGGCGGCATCGTCGCGCTCCAGTTGGGGCACACGCTCGTCGTCGCGACGAACTCGCTGCACCACGTCGCGTGGCGGAACTACCACGTCGAGCCGGTGTACGGCGCGGCGACGGTGGCGTACACTCACCAGCCGTGGCTGTTCGTGAACGCCACCGGCTTCATCGTGATGATAGCGACGGCGTCGTTCCTCCTGGTCGACACCGTCGTGAGTTACGGCCGCCTGTACCGGACGCAGGCCGCCGCTATCGCGCTGTCTCCGGTCTTCCCGGGTCTGCCGTTCTTGCTGTGGCTCGTGCAGGTGGGGAACACGCCGCCGCTGAACCTGACGCCGCTCGTGTTCCCGATTCACCTGGCGTTCGACATGTACGCGTTCTTCTCGCGGGACATGTTCGAGATGGTGCCGGCGGCGCGCCGCGTCGCCGACCGCTCCGCAATCGACCACCTCGGGTCACCGGTCGTGGTCGTCGACGACGACGGCCGCGTCATCGAGCGCAACCGGGAGGCCGAGCGCGTGCTGGACGTCGCGAGTGACGCCGCGCTCGGCCAGACACTCGGCGACGTCCTCCCAGAAGTCGACCTGGACGAGAGCGACCAGACGGTCACGCGCGTCGTGGACGGCCGCCGCCGAGTCTACGCGGTGACAGTGTCCTCGCTGGAGAACGCCTCGGGGACGAGGGTCGGCGACACCATCGTCCTCCAGGACGTCACCGCGGAGCGCCGGCGCGAGCAGCGCCTCTCGGTGCTGAACCGCGTGCTCCGGCACAACCTCCGCAACGACCTGAACGTCGTCGAGGGGTACGTCGGCATCGCCGCCGAGCGAGTGGACGACCCGGAAGTCCGCGGCTACCTGGAGACGGCGCAGTCCGAGACCCGGGACTTGCTCGCGCTCGGCGAGAAAGCGCGGAGCATCGAGCGCGCGATGGAGCACGGCGTCGACGCGCAAACCGACGTTCCGGTACGGGAGACCCTCGTGGGGGTTCGCGACGACCTCTCTGAGGCGTACCCTGACGCGACAATCGACGTCGACGTCCCGGCGGACGTGACGGTGTGCGCCGACGAGCAGGTGTTCGAGCAGGTGTTCCGGAACCTCGTGGAGAACGCGCTCGAACACGGCGGCGACGGCGACCAGACCGTCGAAGTGGTGCTCGTCGAGGACGGCGCGGCGGACACCGTCACAATCGAGGTGCGAGACCAGGGGCCGGGGATTCCCGAGGACGAGTTGGCCGTCCTCGAAACGGAGACCGAGACGGCGCTCGAACACGGGAGCGGCCTCGGCCTCTGGCTGGTGAAGTGGGGCGTCGACTCCATGGGCGGCACCGTCGACTTCGACGCGACGCCGGAGGGGACGACAGTCTCCGTCTCGTTACCGGCCAAGCAGGCGACCGAGTGACCGCTGGCACGGTGCGTTCACGCCGAGCGCGGACTCGCCTACTGCCAGTCACGGCGTCCGGTTACTGCTCGCGACCCATCGCGTAGAACTCGTCGTTCGGCCGCATGTCCGCGACCACGGCCATGCGGTTCGAGAGGTTGAAGAACGCCGCCGTGGCGGCGATGTCCCAGATTTCCTCCTGGGAGAACCCGGCGTCGCGGAGTCGCTGGAGGTCGTCGTCCGTAATCGCTTCCGGGGACTCCGTGAGTTTCACGGCGAAGTCCAGCATCGCGCGGTGTCCGTCGGAGACGTCGGCGGCGCGGTGGTTGGTCGCCAGCTGGTCGGCGAGTTTCGGGGCTTCCGCGTAGATGCGGCAGAGCGCGCCGTGCGCGACGACGCAGTACAGGCAGTCGTTCGCGCCGGAGACGGCGACCGTAATCATCTCGACTTCCTCGCGCGCGAGCGGCGAGTCGTCGACGAGGGCGTCGTGGAACGCGAAGAACGCGCGGAAGTGACTGGGCTTGTAACCGAACGCCGAGAACACGTTCGGCGTGAAGCCGGCGCGCTCGGTCTCCTCCTCGATGCGGTCGCGGAGGTCGTCGGGCAGGTCGTCGGTGTCCGGGACGGGGAACCGCCGCATTGCTTCGTCGGCCATACGTGGGGGCGCGGCGGCCGGCCCCATAGTTCTGCGGTACCGCCCGCACGGGGCGGCCGGTCAGGCGTACAGCGTCTCGTACACGCGCGGCATGAGGTACGCGAGCGCTCCGAACACCACCGCGGCGAGCAGCGCGAGCAGGAGTTCGACTGGACTCATGTGTGAACGTTTCCCACGATTCAGCATAAGCTAGGTGGCCGTTCCGCGGACGCGTCACGCCTGCAACCAAAGAGTAAACGGTTTGCGTGAGCCCGAATCACCCAGAACCATGAAGGTCCGAATCGGCGCCGGCGCCACCGACGAGGAAGCGCAGGCCGTCGCCGCCGCCCTGGCCGAACACGTCGAGGACGACGTCGAAGTCTACCTCGGGGACGCCGACGAACCCGCGGCCGTCCACGAGGCCCCCGAGCAGGCGGACGGCGAGCAGCCGGCCGAGCAAGCGGACGCGCTCGGGCCGACCGACCGCGAACGCCAGTTGCGCGCGGAAATCGACGACATCCTCCAGGGCGGCCCCGAGAAGTACAAGGAACGCCTCCCCGAGCAGGACAAACTGTTCGTCCGCGACCGCCTCGACCTCTGGTTCGGGGACGAGGGCGGCGACGGCAACGGCGACCTCCTGTTCGAGGACGGGAAGTTCGCGAACTTCGACGCCTGGCACCCGGACAGCCCGGACGTCGACGAGTACGACCCCGGGACTCGGTTGCCCGCGGACGGCCTCATCACTGGCGCCGCCGCGTTCGAGGGACGCGACGTCCACTTCATGGCGAACGACTTCACCGTGAAGGCGGGATCGATGGCCGAGCGCGGCGTCGAGAAGTTCCTCCGGATGCAGCAGCGCGCGCTCA
>JBDGQF010000024.1:0-922 GCA_042219255.1 Halobacterium sp.
TCCTCGTCAGCCTCCAGCAGACCGCGCAGTACGCGATGCGGAACGCCGAAATCGCGGCGAACCTCGCGCTCAACGAACAGTCCTCGCACACGACAATCAACTGAGCGCGGCGGCAACGCGCCGGCGGCGTGCCGGCAGCCAGACAGCCGCTGTCACTCCGTTTTCTCGGCCTCCAGTGGGTTCCGGGACGCCAACTCGCACGGGAACCGCGGGTGTTCTGCGAAGTGCCGCACGAGCATGTGGCGTCGCGACCCAGTGACGCCCGCCGCGGACACCGCGTCCGCGTCGAAGCGCTCGGGCAACCGGTCGAACAGGCGGCGCGCCTCCGCGAAACTGTCGAAGACTGTGGAGTTGCCCGCGGAGTCCGCGCCGCGGCGCTCCACGACGTAACTGCCGTCCTCGCGGTGCTCGCAGGCAGTGCGGAAAAATTCCTCGCGTCTCGTCAGCGCGTCACCGACGGCGTCCCGCAGTTCGGCGGCGTGCTCGCGGGACAACTGGATGGTTTCGCCGTCGACTGTGACGCAGATGTCGCCGCCGTCTGGCTCGGCGGCGATGGACTGTTCACTCTCGGAGAACTCGACCAGGAGCGTGGGTACTCCGGTTCATACTCGCACCAAGCGACCGGGACGGTAAAAAGGTATCTCCCGTGGCAAACCCGAATTATCCTGCGAGGACAGCGGGGCCGCGCGCGAGGACGCCGTCGTCAGTGGTCGTCGAGCCGCCGGACGTCGTCGTGCTGTCCGTCGTGGTGTCTGACGTGGTCGTGGTGCTGTCGCCGCTGGACGTGGTCGTCGTACTGTCGCCGCTGGTGGTCGTGCTGGTGGTCGTCTCGTTGTCCGTCGAGCCGTCGCCGCTCTCGCCGCCGCTACACCCTGCGAGTATCCCGCCGAGCGCCACGCTGCTCCCGTATTTCAGATATTTT
>JBDGQF010000024.1:932-4065 GCA_042219255.1 Halobacterium sp.
ACGTGCCGTGGGCCGTCGCCGGACGCGTCGCCGCCGTCACCGCCGGTGTCGCCCTTCGTCCCGAACATGTCGGTCTCGATGGTCTTCGTGTACGTCAGGTCGTCAAGCGGCACGCGAATCGGCTCCTCGCTGCCCGGCGGCTTCACTTCCGCGTAGAAGTCGATGCGCAGTTCGGTCGTCTGGTTGTTCTCGATGTGCGTCACCCACCACTCGTCGAGGCGCTGGTTCCCGATGACGGTCGGCGTCTCCACGACCCGGGACGTCTTCCCGGGGATGGTCTCGGTCTGCTGGGTCTCGCCCTCGCCGACCTGGACGCCGTTCATCGAGATGTTGTACCCGATGTTCGAGACGACGACCGGGGACGCCTTCGGGTTGTACACCTGGAATTCGAGGTCGATGGGGGTCTCCGCGCTCGTGACGTTCCCCCAGGACGCGTTCGTGCGCTCGATGACGAGGACTGGGTCGTCGACGAGCGCCACGTTCGCGTTCACGGGCCGGTCTTCGCTGGAGTTGAACTGGCTGATGAGGTCGGTCTCGATGGTCTTCGCGGCCGGCTGGAACGTCGCCGACTGGCCGATGGTGCCGGACTGCACGCGCGCCGACACCGTGAGTTCGGTCGTCTCGCTGTTCGTGATGTGGCTCACCCACCACTCTGGGATGCGCTCGTTTTTGAGGTACGTCGTCAGGTTCACCGTGGAGTTCCCGGTGCCGATGGCGACGCCGTGCTTGTCGCCGCGCGCCATCTCGATGCCGTTCATCGACACCGTGTAGTTCACGCTGAGTTTGCCGAGGCGCACGCCAATCGGGTTGGGGTTGTGCACGACGAGGTCGGTCTCGATTTCGGTGTCCGTCGCGTTGACGTCCCCGAACCGGTTCTCGATGCGTTCGACGCTCGGCACGCCGAGGAAGCCGGCGACGAACGCACCGCCGACGACGAGGCCGAGGCCGCCGACGACAGTCACGGCGATGCGGAGTTTACTCCCGAACAGTAGCGCGCGGACGTCCATACTCGAACGCGTGCGCCACCGCGTTGAAAGTCTGGTGGCTCGTCGACGCGGCTGTCCGCGTCCCGCTGTCGGACAACCGTCGCGCCGAGTAGAACCAGTTAAGGGGAGCCCCACGCAACGCCCTCCCATGACGACTTCGACCAGGCAGGAGACGGACATGGGCATCGGCGTCGGCCTCGTGCTCGCCGTGCTCGCCGTCGCCGCGTCCGCGTACACGTTCGTCGCGCCCGGACAGTTCCAGACCGCGCTCGGGTTCGCCGCCGCAGTGACGCTGTCGGTGCTGTGCGTCGCGGCGTTCCACGTCTGGGGGTAGCGGCCCGCAGTCGCGGGTAGCGGAAATGATAAACCGCCGAAGGACGTACTGTGAGACGATGACCGACGAGTACACCGACGAGGAACGCCGGATTCTGGAGTTCCTCCGCGACAGCGTCGAGAAGGGCGAGCGGTACTTCCGCGCGAAGAACATCGCGGACCACCTCGGCCTCTCCTCGAAGCAGGTCGGTGTGCGGCTCCCGGAACTCGCGGAGAAGTCCGAGGACGTCGACATCGAGAAGTGGAGTCGCGCCCGCTCGACGACGTGGCGCGTCGAACCAGCGTAACGGGTTTCGGCCCGCCAGCGCAGGGCGGCTTCGCCTACCGGCGTCTTTTTGCGGGGGGCAAGCCAAGTCCGGGTATGACCGTTCGGGTGCAGCGTTCCTTCGAGGTGTCGGCGTCGCCTGAGCAAGTCTGGGCGTTCATCTCAGACCCGGAGAAGCGCGCGTCCGCCATCAGCGTCGTCGACAGCTACGAGCACGAGGGCGACACGACGACGTGGCACGTCCGCCTCCCGATACCCGTGGTTCGGTCGACGATTTCCGTGACGACGCGGGACGTCGACGTCCGGCCGCCGGAGTACGTGAAGTTCGTGGGGAAGTCAAGCGTCTTCGACGTCACGGGCGAACACGAAGTTGAACCGACGGACGGCGGGTCGAAGGTGACGAACACGTTCGTCGTGGACGGCAGCGTCCCGGGCGTGGAGCGCTTCTTCAAGAAGAACCTCGACGAGGAACTGGACGGCCTGCAGCGCGCGCTGGAGGCGGAGGCCTGAGATGCGGGTCGCGCTCGCGCAACTGGACATCGAGGGCGCGGCAGTCGACCAGAACGTCGGGCGCGCCGTCGCCGCAGTCCGGGAGGCCGCTGGCGGAGGCGCCGACCTGGTCTGCCTCCCAGAGTTGTTCAACGTGGGGTTCTTCGCGTTCGACTCCTACCAGCGCGAGGCCGAGTCGCTTGACGGCCCGACGCTTTCCGCCGTACGGGAGGCCGCCGTCGACGAGGGCGTCGCCGTGCTCGCTGGCAGCATCGTCGAGGACTTGGCGGAGACGGACGGCGGCCCGGCGGACGAAGGGCTGGCGAACACGAGCGTGCTGTTCGACTCCTCGGGAGACAGCTTGCTGACGTACCGGAAGCACCACCTGTTCGGCTACGAGTCCGCGGAAGCCCAACTGTTGACGCCTGGCGAGCGCGTGCCGACGGCCGACCTCGGCGGGTTCACGGCGGCGGTGACGACGTGCTACGACCTCCGGTTCCCGGAACTATACCGCGACCTCGTCCAGGACGGCGTCGACCTCCTGCTGGTGCCGTCGGCGTGGCCGTATCCGCGCGTCGAACACTGGAAACTGCTGCCGCAGGCGCGCGCCGTCGAGAACCTCGCGTACGTCGCCGCGGTCAACGGCAGCGGCGACTTCGGCGACGACCAGTTGCTCGGCCGGTCGACCGTCTACGACCCGTGGGGGACGCCGGTCGCCGCGACGGACGACCACCCGGACGTCGTGTACGCCGACCTCGACCCCGAGCGCGTCGCGTCGGTGCGCGCGGACTTCCCGGCGCTCGACGACCGGCGGCGGTGACCGTGCGGGCACGCGGCGGAACGCCGGATTGCGTGACTTTAAGTGGAGTGAGGCGTTACTGACAGACGCCGGCGTTCGACGCTTTTCTCGTCGAAACCGGCAACAACGTCCACGTCCGCTCCGCGTCCGCCGACGCGGCCGCGTCCCCGGCGCGCGGCCGCAACCCGGTCGACCGAAGCCGGAACCGCCACAACCTTACCGCCTCCTCTCTCACCGCCACCTTCCCTCTCTCCCACGCCC
>JBDGQF010000149.1:0-4060 GCA_042219255.1 Halobacterium sp.
CCGCCGCGGTCACTGCTGGACGCCGCCGAGGACGACGTCGCAGTCGGGGCAGACGACCAGTCCGGACACGGGGAACGACGTCTCGTCACTGCTCGTGAGGTCGCGAATCCACGCCGAGGTCGGCGGGCTCTCCTCGTAGGCGCACTCGGGACAGACGGCCATACGCGTGCTATCTGGAACGGCGACCAAAACGGTGGTGGCCCCTGCTGTGTCGTCCAGTTTCACTTCCGGTCTGGGGGGCACAGGTTCATTCGGCGCGTCGACCGACCGGCGTCGTATGAGCGACAGTCCACGGTTGTACCACGACGAGGTGGCGGCGTTCGCGGACGACTGGTACGCGTTCCGGGGGATGCTCGACCCCGTGGAGCGCGACCACTGGGACGACGTCGTCGACGAGGCGTTGAACCGGCCGTACGCGGGCCACTGCCAGGACGCGGCGGACGTGAAGTGGCCGGTCGTGTTCTCGGTGCTGGTCGCCCAGCAGCGCCGCATCGCCGACCTGGAAGCGGCGCTCCTCGACGAGCGTGGTGACGGGGCGGCGGACGCGGACTCGTAGGCGTTACTCGAAGCGCGTGACGTCGTAGACGCCGACCATGTCCGTCTCCTCGGCGCGGACGGTGATTTCCTCGCCTGGTTCGGGCGCGGTGTCGGCGACGAGCGTGACGGCTTCGATTGGCTGGCGGAACAGGAACGCCTTGATGCGTTCGGGCCAGGACGGCGCGCCGCCGTTCCGGCAGACCAGGACGTAGCGCGCGTCCGCGAGCTCTCGGAGGCCCGGCTGGAGTTCGTCGGCCTCGGCGTCCTCGGGGTCGACGACGGCGAGCACCTGCGTTGTCAGCGTTTCGGCCACACCGGGTGGAGGGCGGCCAGCGGAATGAGTCTTTCTCGAACGCCGCGCTTTTCCGCGGGAGGGCGGTTCGACCGGTATGGTCGGGTCGTCGCTGTTGCTCGCGGTCGCCGCGCTCGTGTTGTACGGCGCGTGGGCCGTCGCGTCCGGCGTCGCGACGCGGTCGCTGTCCGCGGTGAACGCCGTGTTCCTCTCGTACGTCGCGAGCCTCACGGTCGTCGGCGCGTACGTCGCGGCGGCGCGCCAGCCACTGACGGGGACGCGAGTGGACGCCGGGTTCGCGGTGCTGTCCGGCGTCTGTCTCGCCGAGGGGACGGTGGCGTTCTACGCGGCGCTCTCCCGTGGGAGCATGGCCGTGGTGTCCGCCATCGTCGCGCTGTACTTCGTGGTGCCGGCGGCCGTCGGCGTCGTGGTCTTCGACGCGCAACTCAGCGCCGCGAACCTCGCGGGCCTGGCGCTCGCCGTCGTCGCCGTCGTCCTCGTCGCGTCCTAGGCGGCCGCGAGTTCGACGCCGGTGACCTCGAAGCGCGCGCCCGGCGTCTCGTCAGTGTCGTGGACGGCGTCCGTGACGGAGACGTCCCAGCCGTGGGCTTCCGCGATTGTCTGGACGATGGCGAGACCGATGCCGGTGCCGCCGCCGGACGACCACCCCATCTCGAAGACGTCGTCGCGCTCGTCCTCGGGAATCCCGGGGCCGTCGTCCTCCACGTAGAACCCGTCGCGGTCGTCGAGCGCGCCGACGCGCACGGTGACGTCCGGGTCGCCGTGCTCGATAGCGTTCCGGTAGAGGTTCTCGAGGAGTTGGACGACGCGGTCGTCGTCCGCGGCGAACGTGACGTCTTCGTCCACGATGAACGTGGCGTCGCCGGCGGCGACGGACGCCCACGCGCGCTCGGCGACGGCAGCGAGCGACACCGGCGTGCGTTCGCCGATGTCGACGCCCTCGCGCGCGAGGAACAGGACGTCCGAGACGAGGCGGTCCATGCGGTCGAGGGCGCGCGAGACGGCGGCGAGGTTCTCGCTGTCCCGGTGCTCGCGTTCGAGGGCGAGACGCCCCTGGGCGACGTTCAGGGGGTTGCGGAGGTCGTGGCTGACGACGCTCGCGAACTGGCCGAGGCGCTCGTTCTGGCGCTCGATTTGCTGGCGGTACTGCTCCTCGCGCGTGACGTCCGTGATCACGACCATGCGGCCGACGCGCGTCCCGCCGAACGTGAACGGCGTCGAGGACACGCGGAAGTACCGGCGCTCGCCGTCCACGCCGCACTCCATGACGGTCTCGCCGTCGAGGCTGTCGGCGACCTCGGGGACGACGTCGGCGAACGGCTCGCCCGTCGCGTCCGCCAGCGCCGGGAACAGACTGCGCGCCTCGTCGTTGGCGTCCCTGACAGTGTCGTCCTCGGTGAGGAACACGACCGCGTTCTCGATGTCGCCGGCCAACTGGACGGCCTGGAAGCGCTCCAGGTAGACGGACAGCACGCCGACGGCGAACGCCGCGACGCCCAGCGACTCGTACGTGATTTCGAGGAAGTACGACGTCGACCCGCCGAGGACGTCGAGCGCGACCGGCAGCCCCGTCACGGCGACGAGCGCGAGCAGCGGCCGCGTGTCGTAGCCCGTCTGGCTCAGGAACTCGAACAGCATGAAGTAGCCGACGCCGGCGAGCACGTACGCGACCCCCATCACGAGCCAGTGCAACACCTGGTGTTCGACCGCGAGGTGCGGGAACGGCGCCGTCGCCGGTTCGACCACGAAGTAGAAGCCGTGCAGGGAGTTCGTCACCTTCACCGCGACGACGGCGAGGAACGCGCCCAGGGCGGCCCGCCGGACGGTCGGGTCGCGGTGGAACGTCCGGCCGGTGTACGCCGAACAGAAGTACAGCCACGACCCGACGGTCGACAATCCCGCGACGAGACCGGCGGTGTAGACGCCGACCTGGAGCGGCCGCCACGGCACCACGAGGAACGCCGCCTGCGCGGCCGCCCACAAGCCACTCGCCACCAGGAGACCCGTCAGCCCGCGGCGCGTGTCCGGGTCGTCGACGCGGCCGACGCGCGTCAGGCCCGCGAAACACGCCAGTGCCGCCACCGCGAACACGCCGACGTAGCCGGCGAACACGAGCCCGGTCATCCAGCACTCACGGTTTGTCCGGGGTTCGCGGGGCTGTCTCTTATCGGTTGTGTCGGCCGCGACCACTCCCACCACGGTTTGCGAACCTTCATAGGCCAGCGCGCGCTACCTTCCGTGGACAGAATGGCCCAGGCCGCAAACCAGGAACTCGTCGACAGGTTCGAGGAGTTCTACCGCCGGTACTACAGCGACGACGTCGCCGAACTCGCGCGCAAGTACCCCCGCGAGTCGAAGTCGCTGCACCTCGACTGGCGCGACCTCTACCAGATGGACCCCGACCTGGCCGACGACTTCATCAACCACCCCGACGACCTCAGGGAGGCCGCCGAGGAAGCCCTCCGCCTCTACGACCTGCCCGTGGACGTCTCGCTCGGACAGGCCCACGTGCGCGTGTTCGGCCTCGAAGAGCACACGGAAATCCGCGACATCCGCGCCGAACACCTGAACACGCTCGTCTCCGTCCAGGGCATGGTCAGGAAGGCGACGGACGTCCGCCCGAAGATTCAGCGCGCCGTCTTCGTCTGCCAGCGCTGCGGCGCCGAGACCGAAGTCCCCCAGGGCGACGCCGGCTTCCAGGAGCCCTACCAGTGCGAGTCCTGCGAGCGCCAGGGCCCGTTCAAACTCGACCCCGAGCGCTCGGAGTTCGTCGACTCCCAGAAACTCCGCATCCAGGAGTCCCCGGAGGGACTGGCGGGCGGCGAGACCCCCCAGAGCATCGACGTCCACATCAGCGACGACATCACGGGCGAAGTCACGCCCGGCGACCACGTCACCGTCTCCGGCGTCCTCCGCCTCGACCAGAGCGAGGGCAGCGACGAATCCCCCGTCTTCGACCTCTACATGGAGGGGCTGTCCGTCGTCATCGAGGACGAGGAGTTCGAGGAGATGAACATCACCGAGGCGGACAAACAGGAGATTATCGACATCTCGAACCGCGAGGACATCTACGAGCAGATGGTGGACTCGATGGCGCCGTCCATCTACGGCCACCGCGAAGCCAAGCTCGCGATGATTCTCCAGTTGTTCTCCGGCGTCACCAAACACCTCCCCGACGAGTCCAGGATTCGCGGCGACCTCCACATGCTG
>JBDGQF010000170.1:0-4043 GCA_042219255.1 Halobacterium sp.
GCGGAATACGCGGGAAACGGCGTGCAGGGGCCGCTGGGCTGGCGAGTCCGTAACAGTAGGTTTATCAGTCGTTCGGGGCGAAATTCACGCAAGATTACTCTGTGAACATGGCAGGAAATCACCAACAACCGGAGGTGAACATCGGGCTGGTCGGTCACGTCGACCACGGCAAGACCACGCTCGTCCGCGCGCTCAGCGGCGAGTGGACAGACCAGCACTCTGAGGAGATGAAACGCGGCATCTCCATCCGCCTCGGGTACGCCGACGCGACGCTGCGGCGGTGTCCGGACTGCGAGGAACCGGCGTGTTACACGGTCGCCGAGGAGTGCCCCGAGCACGGCACGGAGACCGAAGTACTGCGCACCGTCTCGTTCGTGGACGCGCCCGGCCACGAGACCCTGATGGCGACGATGCTGTCCGGTGCGGCCATCATGGACGGCGCGGTGCTGGTCGTCAGCGCGAACGAACCAGTCCCCCAGCCCCAGACGGAGGAACACCTGATGGCGCTGGACATCATCGGCATCGACAACATCGTCGTCGCCCAGAACAAGGTCGACCTCGTGGACTCCGAGCAGGCCCGCGAGAACTACGAGCAAATCCAGGAGTTCGTCGAGGGCACGGTCGCGGAGGGCGCGCCCATCGTCCCCATCTCCGCCGAACAGGAGATCAACATCGACCTCGTCATCGACGCGCTGGAGTCCGAGATTCCGACGCCAGACCGCGACCCGGACGCCGACCCGCGGATGTACGTCGCGCGGTCGTTCGACATCAACAAGCCCGGGACGAAGTGGGGCGGACTGATGGGCGGCGTGCTCGGCGGCAGTCTCGTGCAGGGCGAACTCGAGGCCGACGACGAAATCGAACTCCGGCCCGGCCGCGAAGTCGAGGAGGGCGGCCAGACGGAGTGGCGGTCGGTCGCGACGGACGTCCGCAGCCTCCAGGCCGGCGGCGAGAGCGTCGACGCGGCGTCGCCGGGCGGCCTGCTCGGCGTCGGCACGGGTCTCGACCCGAGCCTCACGAAGGGCGACGCGCTCGCCGGCCAGGTCGCCGGCCCGCCGGGGACGCTCCCGCCGACGTGGAACTCGTTCACGATGGACGTCGACCTCCTGGAGCGCCTCGTCGGCGCGGAGGAGGGCGAGGAAATCGAGGAAATCAGCACCGGCGAACCGCTGATGCTCACCGTCGGCACGGCGACCACGGTCGGTTCCGTGACGAGCGCCCGCGACGGCGAGTGTGAAGTGCAACTGAAGCGGCCAGTGTGTGCGCCCGAGGGCTCGAAGATAGCCATCAATCGTCGGGTCGGCGCGCGCTGGCGGCTCATCGGCGTCGGCACGCTCAGGGAGTGATGCGGGTCGCCATGGACGCCAACGCGCTACTGATGCCCGTCGAGCAGGGAGTTCGGGTCTTCGACGAACTCGACGACCTGCTCGGCGAGTACGAGGCAGTCGTGCCCGAGTCCGTCCGCGAGGAACTGGACAAACTCGCCGCACAGGGCGGCGAGGCGGGGACGGCGGCGAGCGTGGGGGCGGATCTGGCAGACCGCTGTGAGACCGTGGCGTCCGAGGAACAGTACGCCGACGACGCGCTCTACGACCTCGCGACCGAGGGGGACGTGGACGCAGTCGTCACGAACGACGGCCCCCTGAAAGACCGCCTGCTGGACGCGGGCGTGCCGGTAATCCATTTAAGGGGCCGGAATCAATTGACCATCACCCGACCATAAATGTACAAGCGAGCACGGCTGAAGGACACGGTAGAGGTCCCGCCCGAACACCTCGGCGACGTCGGGCCAGACCTCGTGAAGCGGCTACTACAGGACAAACTAGAGGGACGAATGGACGAGGACATCGGCAGCATCGTCACCGTCACGGAGGTCCACGACCTCGGCGACGGCGCCGTGCTACCGAACCGTCCCGGCGTCTACTTCGAGGCGGAGTTCGACGCCGTCGCGTTCGACCCCGAGATGCAGGAAGTCGTCGACGGCGAAATCGTCGAAGTCGTGAGTTTCGGCGCGTTCGTCGGCATCGGGCCCGTTGACGGCCTGCTGCACGTCTCCCAGATTAGCGACGAGTACCTCGCGTTCGACGAGGAGAACCAGCAGTTGGCGTCCCGGGAGTCCAACAGCGTCATCGGCACCGGGGACTCGGTGCGCGCGCGCATCGTCACGAAGAGCATCGACGAGCGCAACCCCCGCGAGTCCAAAATCGGGTTGACGGCGAAACAGCCCGGCCTCGGGAAGCACGGCTGGCTCCGCGAGGAGCGCGAACGCGAGCAGAGCGAGGAGGCAGAATAGATGGCGTCGAACCGGCTGGCGTGCCACGACTGCCACCGCATCGTCGAACCGGACGAGGAGATGTGTCCGTACTGCTCGTCGACGAGCCTCACGGAGGACTGGGCGGGCTACGTGGTCATCACGCACCCCGAGGAGTCCGAAATCGCGGAGAAGATGGAGGTCAACGAGGCGGGCGAGTACGCGCTGAAGGTCCGGTAGCGTGACTCGCGCGGCCGCCACGCTCCCGCCCGAGGCCCGCGGCGCGTTCAAAGACCCGCTGGGCCCCGTCTACGAGGACGCCCAGCGACTGCTCGCGGACGCCGGCAGCCCGGTTATCGCTGTCGGCGACGTCGTCACGTACCACCTCGTAGAGGCGGGTGCGCCGCCGAAGGTCGCGGTCGTGGACGGGAAGACCGAGCGCGAGGCGGTGACGCGCGAGGTGGCGGGCGGCCGGCCGGACGCCGACCGCGAGGTCGCCGTCGAGAGCGACCCGGGCACGATTTCGGTCGCGCTCCTGGACGCGCTCGTGGACGCCATCGGCGCGGACGGGTCGACGCTGGTGTCCGTGGACGGCGAGGAAGACCTGGCGACGCTGCCGGCCGTGCTCGCCGCGCCGGTGGACGCCAGCGTCGTCTACGGCCAGCCGGGCGAGGGGATGGTGTTGGCGAACGTGACGACGCGCCTCAAGGAGCGGGCTCGCGACCTCTGCGCGCTCCTAGAGACGACCGACGAGTTCTGGGCGCGCGTCGAGTAGCGCACCTCGGCGTCTCGGGCGCTGAAACGCGCCCTTCGAAATGCTTTTACTGATTTCGCGTTCATATAGAGACAACTGACCATGGAAATCGAGATTCTCGAGCAGGAGGACAACCCCCTGCTCCACCGGACTGAGGTCAAATTCGAGATTAATCACGAGGAAGCGACGCCGTCGCGGCTGTCCGTCCGGGACAGTCTCGCGGCGAAACTCGACAAGGACTCCGAGGAGGTCGTCGTCCACGAACTCGACACGAAGTTCGGGATGCGCCAGACCATCGGCCGCGCGAAGACGTACGACTCGCCGGAGGCCGCCGCGGAGGTCGAGCACGAGCACATGCTCGAACGGAACAAGATCGGCGTCGAGGAGGAAGCCGAGGAGGCCGAGGCCGAATAATGCCCCGGAGCGACTACTACAACGAGGACGGCACGACGGACAAGGAGATGTGTCCGCGCTGTGGCGACACGTTCCTCGCAGACCACGGTGACCGGCAGTACTGCGGGAAGTGCGGGTTCACCGAGTGGGAGTAGCGCGGTAGATGCGGGTTCTCGGAATCGAGGGCACTGCGTGGTGTGCGAGCGCGGCGCTGTACGATTCCGGGACTGACACTGTTACTATCGAGTCCGACGCGTACGCGCCGGAGAGCGGCGGCATCCACCCGCGCGAGGCCGCCGAACACATGCGGTCGGCAGTCCCCGACGTCGTCGCGACGATTCTGGACGAGAGCGACGGCGATATCGACGCCGTCGCGTTCTCGCGAGGCCCGGGCCTGGGGCCGTGCCTGCGCATCGTGGGGTCGGCGGCGCGCGCGCTCGCGCAGACCCTGGACGTGCCGCTGGTCGGCGTCAACCACATGGTCGCGCACCTGGAAATCGGGCGCCACCAGTCCGGGTTCGACGCGCCCGTCTGCCTGAACGCCAGCGGCGCGAACGCGCACGTGCTGGCGTACCGGAACGGCCGGTACCGCGTGCTCGGCGAGACGATGGACACGGGCGTCGGCAACGCCATCGACAAGTTCAC
>JBDGQF010000026.1:0-4013 GCA_042219255.1 Halobacterium sp.
CGGCGGCGCTCGCGCGGTTCGTCGCCAGCGGGACGTCGTGGACGTCGCAGATGCGTAGCAGCGCCGAGATGTCGGGTTCGTGCGGCTGGGCGGTCATTGGGTCGCGGAAGAACACGACGGCGTCGCACGCGTCGTTGGCGACGGCCGACCCAATCATGAGGTCGCCGCCGAGCGGCCCGGACAGCAGCGGCGTGACGTCGAGTGCGGTCTCGTCGTTCAGGCGGCCGCCCGTGGTGCCGGTGGCGATGAGGTCGTGCTGGCGGAGCACCGACGTGTACTCGGTGGCGAACGCGACGAGCGCGTCCTTCTCGTCGTCGTGGGCGATGAGTGCGATGCGCACGTCAGGCCGCCTCCTCGTCGACCAGCGCGGCTTCGAGCAGTTCCAGTGGGTGCCGGACATCGTAGCCGGTGCCGTGCTCCATCTGCATCGCGCACGTCGGGCACTCCGTGAGGCCCGTCTCGCCCGCCGCGTCCTCCATGTGGTCGAACATCTCGGCGCCGATTTTCATCGACGTCTCGTACTTCTCTTCCTTCCAGCCGTACGTGCCGGAGATGCCCGAGCAGGAGTCGCCGACGTCCTCGACGCCGACGCCGTCGACGTCACGGAACACTTCGACGGCCTGCCGGTCGAGGCCCTGGTTGCGGGCGTGGCAGGGCGCGTGGTACGCGAACTCGGCGGCGAGGTCGCCGTCGACGTCCGCGTCGTCGAGTTCGGCGCCGAGGGCCTCGTGGATGCGGAGGTACTCGACGGACTCGAACGTGTTCGCGGCGACGTCTTCGACGCCGTCGATGTCGAACAGTTCCGGGTACTCCTGGCGGAGCGCCATCGAGCACGACGTACAGGACGCGATGGCGTCGTAGCCCTGGTCGACCAGGTCGCTCATCGACGAGACGTTGACTTCGGCGTGGCGGCGCGCGTCGTCGAGCATGCCGTTGGCGAACATCGGCGTGCCCGAGCAGCCCTGTTCGGGGACGACGACTTCGTAGCCGAAGTACTCGAACACGCGCACCATCGCCTTCCCGACCTCGGGCGTGTTGTAGTTCGAGTAGCAGCCGTGGAAGTACGCGACCTGCTTGTCCGCGTCCACGGGGTCGCCGCGCCGCTGTCTCGCCTCGCGGGCGCGCTCCCTGGAGGCTGCTGCGCCCCCCTGCTTCTCCCACCACTCGCGGAACGTCTCGGTGGCGAACGCGGGGAAGTCGCGTTCGCTGGTGACGCCCAGCGTCTTCTCCAGCACCCAGCGCGCGGGCCCGAAGTCCATTGCGGCGTTCGCGACGCGCGGGACTTTGCTCGCGAGCCACGCGGACGCGCGGTAGTTCGCGAGCAGGCGGTTGCGGACGTACTCCACGGAGAACTTCGACATCTCCTCGCTGACGTACTCGCCGCGCGCGGTGTTGTGCATCTGGGAGAGCGGGACGCCGGACGGGCAGGCGTTGTCGCAGCGCATGCAGTTCGAGCAGTCCATCACGGAGTCGTCGATGGCGTGGTCGTCGCCGTCGTCGCGCTGTTTGAGCCGCCACTGCTCCGGGCCCTGGAACTTCGGCCCGGGGAAGTCGTCGTCGACTTCCGCGACCGGACAGTTGGTGTCGCACGTCGAGCACTTGTAGCAGGAGTCCGCTCCGGGCCGGAGGTCGAAGTCGCTGGGGTCGTCGTGGACGTCCACCGGGTCGAAGTCCTCGCCGGCGTTCGGTGCAACTGGGTCGAAGTCGGGGCTAGGCTGTCTGTCACTCATCGTCTGGCCTCCGCTGCCGCTCGGCCGGCGGCGTAGCCGGTCGCAATCGAGACGCCGCTGCCGGACTTCTCCGCGGCGAAGTCGTAGCCGCCGAGCACCGCGCCCGCCGCGCGCACGTTCTCGAACTCGGTGCGTCCGTCGGCGTCGACGGGGCGCAGGTCGTCGTCGGTGTCGACGCCGAACCGCGCGAACGCGTGGTCGCCGAACGCTTCGTCTTCGAACCACTCGTAGCGGTCGTCGCTGTGCGCGACGTGACAGTCGAACACTGGTTCGTAGACGCGCTCGCGGTCGGACTCGACGCCCTTGCCGACGAGGCCGCCGGTCGCGAGCACGTACTGGTCGGCCGCGTTCGGAATCTCGGCGCCGTTCTTCTCCACGTACACCTGCTCGACGCGGCCATGGTCGGCGTCGAAGGACGTGACTGGGTTGCCGGTCTCGATGCTCGCGCCGGCGTCGTCGAGCGCGTCGAAGAGCGCGTCTTCGAGGCGCAGGCCGGGGAGCGACGGCGGCCCCATCGGCACCTCGAACACGTCGGCGCCGAGTTCGGTCGCGAGCGCCTCGCGGACGCCCGCTGGGTCGCTGTCGCCCAGAATTGCGGGGAAGCCGACGCGCGTCTCGCCGTCGAGTGCGGCCTTCACGCGCTCGACGAGCGCCTCCCGGGCTGGCCGTTTCCGGCCGTCCGCCGTCACGTCGCCGTCCGTGTCGAGGAGTTTCGCGTACCGCGTGACTTTCGCGTCCGCGCGCAGGTCGCCAGGGAACCGGACTGTCGTCCCGCGCACGTCGAAGGGCACGCCCGCCGCGTCGAGGTGCGCGGCGGCCTGTCCGGCGTCGAAGTCGACCAGCGACTCGAAGCCGACGAGCAAGGTGTCACGGTCGTCGCTCGCGAGGCCGGCGCTCGCCCCCGCCGGATAGCGCGCGGTCGGTTTCACCGTCCCGCCGTGCGTGGGGAGCAGCGCGTTCGCGTCCGTGTGGTCGCCGCGGTAGTGCGGGACGGCGTCGTCGAACAGCGCCATCGCGTCACGGACTGTCTGGACGCCGACCGTCCGGTAGGGGTGGGTTTCGGGGAGTTCCGGGATTGTCTCGTAGGGGTCGACGAGCGGGCCGTCGCCCTGGGGCGTGTAGCCGAGGACGTCCACGAGGCCGGAGGCGTTCCGGAGTGTGCTCTGTTTGTAGGAGACGAGGCGCGTGTCCGCGCCCTCGCTTGCGGCGGCGAGCGCGCTGGTGAGTCCGGCGAGTCCGCCGCCAATCACCAGGACGTCGGACTCAATCGCCATCCTTGCCTCCGTCCGTCCGCGCCGCGTCCCCGTTCACGACGTCTTGTGGCTGGGTGCGCGGCGGCCCGCTGTCGAACGCGTCGAAGTCCACGTCGCCGTCGTCCGCCGGGTCGTTGTCGCGGTTCTGCGTGGTCGCGTGCAGCGCGTAGTTCAGCATCGCCTGGGAGAGCTGTTCGCCCCAGAGCGCGTGCCGCTGGCCCTTCCAGCGCTCTTCGAGGAGTTCGTCCCACGCCCTGCGCGCGGTCGGTTCGTCGTAGCCGCGTGCGCCGTCGTCGGCGTCGCCGTGGAGTTCGCTCGCCAGGCGGTGACAGCACAAGCCGCCCTGGCAGTTCCCCATAGAGGCGCGCGTGCGGATGCGGACGGCGTTCAGGTCGCTGCCGGACTGCGAGATTGCGTCCCGGACTTCCGCGCGCGTGACGCCCTCGCACTCGCAGAGCGTGGGGTTCGGGCCGTCGGTGTCGAGGACGTCGTCGGCGCGCGACCCGAGGCGCTCGGCGCTCCGGCGGCCGATGGGTGACCGGAGGCCGAACTCGTCCATGTAGTCCCGGAGGACGTCGAAGTCCTCGCTCCCGGGCAGGGGTACGTCCGCGGTCCGGCAGTCGGCGTCGACGCCGAACCGCTCGCAGATGTGGTCGGCGACGTCCTCGGCCATCATGCGGTAGGTCGTGAACTTGCCGCCGACGACGCTGGTCATTCCGGGGCGGTCGTCTCGGTCGGCGTGGTCGAGCAGGAAGAAGTCCCGCGTGATGTCCGTGGGGTCGTCGCTGCCGACGTCCGGCGGTTCGTACAGCGGGCGCACGCCCCAGAACGACCGGATTGTGCGCGCGTCCGCGAGGACTGGGACGAGTTCGGAGAGCGTGTCAATCATCGCGTCGACCTCCCACTGCTCTTCGGGGTAGTCCTCGGGGTCGTCGACTTCCACGTCGGTCGTGCCGAGGATGGCGGTGGTCTCGTGGGGGACGACGATGTCGGCGTCGCCCTTCGGCTTGCAGCGGTTGATGACCGTGTC
>JBDGQF010000227.1:0-4000 GCA_042219255.1 Halobacterium sp.
CCTCGTCGAGCGCGAACGCGGTTCCCGGTAGCAACACGGGGACTACACCCGCCTCGGCGAGCGCGTCGGCGTCAGCCTGAGACGCGTGCAGGAGGTGGTCGGCGCTCACCGCACCGAGGTCGGCGGCGAGCTGTGCGCTCCCGAGTCTCGTGAACTCCTCGGCGTGAATCTTCGGTTCCAGGCCGTGTTCGCGGCCCGCTTCGAGAATCCGGCGTGACTGTTCGACCGTGAACACGCCGTCCTCGCAGAACACGTCGCAGAACTCCGCGACCGGGTGGTCGGCGGCGGCCGGTAGTTGCTCGTTGACGACCTCCGTGACGTACTCCTCGCGGTCGACTCCGTCCGGAATCGCGTGCGCGCCCATGAACGTCCCCACGACGTCGACTGGGTGGCCGGCGGCCGCCTGTTCGATGGCGTCAAGCAGCCGGAGCTCGGTCTCCGTGTCCAGACCGTAGCCGGTCTTGACCTCCGCGGTAGTCGTGCCGTGCGCGAGCATGACGTCGAGTTGCTCGCGGAGATTCTCCGCGAGTTCGCCGGTAGCGGCCTCGCGGACGGCCTCGACAGTCCGGAGGATGCCGCCGCCGGCTTCCAGAATCTCCTGGTAGGTCTGTCCGCGGAGTTTCGCCGCGAACTCGTCGCTGCGGTCGCCCGCGAACACGGCGTGCGTGTGCGGGTCGACGAACCCCGGAATCACCGTCTGCCCGCTCGCGTCGATGGCGGTGTCAGCGTTCTCCGGTGGGTATTCACGGCGCACGTCCGCGCTGTCACCGACCGCGGCCACGTCGCCGTCGACGACCGCAACGGCTGCGTCGTCGTGGGTTTCGAGCGTCTCGCCTGCTGCGTCCGCTGGGCCGACGACGACTTCGCTGGCGCCGTAGACGACGGTCTGGAGGTCAGGCATGGTACCCTGCGAGGAAGTGTGCAATCGTCCGCGCGGCCGCGTCGACGGTCCGGCCGTCCTCGTCCAGTGGCGGCGCTGTCTCCACGACTTCGAACCCGGCGACGCGCGGGTCGGCCGCGGCGCCACGGACGAGACGGAACAGTTCTCTGGGCTGCAGGCCGCCTGGCGTCGGCGCGCTCGCGCCAGGGTACGCCGCGTCCAGGATGTCCACGTCCACGCTCACGTAGACGTGGTCGACGCCGTCCATCGCGGCGAGCGCGTCGTCGAGCGCGGCGTCGACGTCCGCGGCGGCGCGCTCGGCGGTGACGACGGTGCCGCCCTGGTCAGCGAGGAAGTCAGCGTACGCGGTGGACGTCTCGAAGTGGCGCGCGCCGACGACGGCCAGCGAGTCGAGGCCGGCGTCGAACAGTTGGCGGTACGGCGTGCCGCTGGTCGGGCGGTCGCGGACTTCTCGGCAGTCGAGGTGCGCGTCGAAACTCAGGACGCCGAGGCTGCTGGCGTCGAGCAGCGGCGCGGCGTTCGGGTAGGACAGCGAGTTGTCGCCGCCGACGAACACCGGGAGCGCGGCCGTCTCGTGGACGGCAGCGGCGGCCTCGCCGACTTCCTCCTGGACGACGTCGACGTCGTCGTCCACGAGCACCACGTCGCCCAGGTCGCCCACGGCATCGACGGGACCTTCGGCGAAGTGGTGTGTTTTGACGGCCGCGAGCGCGTCCTTGACCGCTGCGGGGCCTTCGTTCGCGCCCTTGCGGCCGATGACGGCGCCGTCGTAGGGTTCGCCGACGAGCACGGCGTCGTAGTCGCCGGCGTCGTCGAGCGTCGTCGGTTCGACGACGTCGCCGAACTGTTCGTCGTTCGGGTCGTCCGAGGGGCCAGTCCAGTCCTCCGGGTTCCGGAACATCAGTCGTCCTCCATGGGGATGGTGACGCCCGACTGTTCGGCTTCCTTGACTGCCTCCTCGTATCCAGCGTCGGCGTGCCGTACCACGCCCATCCCTGGGTCGGTGGTGAACACGCGCCTGGCCTTCTCGGCGGCGAGGTCGGTGCCGTCCAGCACGACGTGGTTGTTCGCGTGGAGCGCGTTCCCGATGCCGACGCCGCCGCCGTCGTGGACGCTCACGATGTCCGCGCCCGCCGCACAGTTAAGGAGCGCGTTCAGAATCGGCCAGTCCGCGACGGCGTCGCTGCCGTCCCGCATCGCCTCCGTCTCGCGGTTCGGACTCGCGACGCTCCCCGCGTCGAGGTGGTCGCGCGTCACGACGACCGGCGCGCCGATTTCGCCCTCCGCGACCAGGTCGTTGATGCGGAGCGCGAACCGCGCGCGCTCCGTGAGGCCCCCTTCCGCTTCAGACTGGTAGCCCAGCCAGCACACCCTGCTCGGGAGGCCCTGGAACTGCACCTGCTCCTGCGCGAGGTCAATCCAGCGGTGGAGCGCGTCCTTCTCCGGGAACAGCTCTTTGACGGCCTCGTCCGTCCGGTGGACGTCCGCGGGGTCGCCTGAGAGCGCGACCCACCGGAACGGCCCCTTGCCGCGACAGAACAGCGGCCGGATGTACGCCGGCACGAACCCGGGGTAGTCGAAGGCGTGGTCCATGCCGCGGTGTTCCTCGACCTGACCGCGGATGTTGTTCCCGTACTCGAACGCGACGCTGCCCTCGGCCTGGAGGTCGATGATGGCCTGGACGTGGCGCTCCATGGTGTCCAGGGCCGCCTCGCGGTACTGCTCGGGGTCGCGCTCGCGCAGGTCGTCGGCTTCTTCGACCGTGTAGCCGCTGGGATAGTAGCCTTGGAGTTCGTCGTGCGCGCTCGTCTGGTCGGTGACGACGTCCGGCACGAAGTCGCGTTCGAGCATGCCTTCAAGCATGTCCGCGGCGTTCACGTGCACGCCCACGCTGTACGGTTCGCCCGCTTCGGCGGCCTCCTGCGCGCGCCGGATGGCTTCGTCCAGGTCGTCGGTCTGCCCCATGCAGTAGCCGGTCTCGATGCGGCGGTCGATGCGCGCCTCGTCGACTTCCGCGGCGATGCAGACGCCGCCGTTCATCGTCACCGCGAGCGGCTGCGCGCCCCCCATCCCGCCGAGGCCGCCCGTCGCGACGATTCTGCCCTCGAGGCCGTCGCTGTCCGGGTAGTGCTGGCGCGCGAGTTCCGCGAGCGTCTCGAACGTCCCCTGGATGATGCCCTGCGTGCCGATGTACGCCCACGACCCGGCGGTCATCTGGCCGTACATGATGAGCCCCCTCGCCTCCAGTTCGTGGAAGTGCTCCCAGTTGTCCCACTTCCCCACGAGGTTCGAGTTCGCGATGAGGACTCGCGGCGCCCGCTCGTGCGTCTGGAAGACGCCGACCGGCTTCCCGGACTGCACGAGCAGCGTCTCCTCGTCGCCCAGGTCGCGCAACTCGGCGAGAATCGCGTCGTAGGCGTCCCACGACCGCGCCGCGCGGCCGGTGCCTCCGTACACCACGAGGTCTTCGGGCTTCTCCGCGACCTCCGGGTCGAGGTTGTTGTTCAGCATGCGGAGCGCGGCCTCCTGCCGCCAGCCCTCGCACTCGATGTCCGTGCCCGTGGGCGCGCCCTGGTAGTCGCGCCACTGTCCGCTCGGGTCGCCGACCGAGAACGCGGCGTCTGGTGCGTCCGTCATACGTAGTCAATCGACCACCCACGGCAAAGGTCTGGGGCCCGACACTCGACGGGTTCTTTATCACGGATACCGTTTGTGGCCGCGTGCACCAGGCGACGTTCCGACTCGCGGGCGGCGGCGCGTACGCGGCGGCCACCGCGGACACGGACGTCCGCATGACCCTGTGGTGTAACGACCACTGCGACCTCCTGCGCCTCCGCGGCACGGACGCCGATAGCGTCCTCGCCGCGGTCGACGACCGCGTCGGCATCCGGGAGCGCGCGACCGAGGGCGACAGCACGCTCGCGGTCACCGGCGCGTGCCTCCGCGAGACCGGCGGTGGCGGCGTCGAGGACGTGCTCGCCGCCCACGGCTGCCTGCTCGTGCCGCCGCTGGCGTACGCCGACGGCGAGAAACACCTCCGCGTCCTCGCGCTCGACCCCGCCGCGCTCACCGACGTCTACCACGACCTCCGCGAAGCCT
>JBDGQF010000443.1:0-3980 GCA_042219255.1 Halobacterium sp.
GAACCCGACCGGGTCGTCGGTCGCGCGCACCGTCGCGACCCGCGAGTCCACGCCGTCGGCGACGAGGCGGCGGCGGCGCTTCGCGAGGCGCGCGGCGCGGTCGGTGTCGACGCCGAGTGCCGCGTACCCCGTCTTTTTGCCGCGCACGCGAGAGAGCAGGCCGCCGGTGTCGGGCGGGTGGACGCCGTGCCTGGCGTACACGTAGCCGTCGTCGCGGCGGACGACCAGGCGGGACGTGCAGTCCGTGCCCGCGAGCGCCACGCCACACGAGAACGCGTACCGCTTCTCGGCGTGGTCGGCGCCCGCAGTCTCGTAGCGCTTTCCGCCCCGGGTCTTCTCGGCGCCACGGAGCGGCGCGAGCAGGCCCGCCACGACGGCTGACGGCGACGGCAGTCCCTCGCCGCCGTCGTCGTCGTCGCCGGTCGCGGCGGCGAGGCGGGTCGGGAAGTCGTCTTCACCCATCTCTCGGACGAAATCGGCCCCCCTACAAGTGGTTTTCTTCGCGAATCCAACTAGTCGAGGCGCTGAGACAGGCGGTACGCGGCCGCGACGGTGAACGCCAGCGTCGCCAGCAGGCCGACCGTGAACGCGAGCACGGCCGCGAGCGCGCCGAGGTACAGCGACGGGTACGGCGACCCGCCGGACGCCACCACGAAGAAGTAGTACGTCCCCACGGCGACCAGAATCCCGACCGCGAACCCGCGTTTGGCCTGCGTTGGGACGTCGAGCGCGCGAATCAGGTTGTTCACGCCGCGCCGGTCGTCGCCCGCGCCTGCGGACTCGCCGTCCGTCGCGGACTGCTCGGGCGCCTCGGACATGTCAGGCAGTTCGGCGCGCCACCTGAAAGCACCGTCGGTTCTCCGGGACCGAACCGCTCAAGGCGACGCGTGCGCGCCGTATTGGTAATGAGTACGCTCGGCACCGCGTCCGCAGACCCCGGTGAGTTCGACACGGGGCGACTCACCGTCGGCGAGACGCGGGACGGCACCGCAGTCGGCCTCCCGGTCGCGGTCGTGAACGGCGCCCGCGACGGGAAGACGCTCTACATGCAGGCGGCGAGTGACGGCGACGAACTGAACGGCGTGGGCGTCCTCCGGCGCGTCGTCCCCCAACTCGACCCCGAGGAGCTCGCGGGCGAGGTGCTGGTCGTCGGCGTCACGAACTATCACGCGTTCCAGGTCGCCGAGCACCGCAACCCCATCGACGACACGAAACTGAACCGCGCGTACCCCGGGAGCGCGAACGGGTCGTCCTCCGAGCGCATCGCGCACGCGACGTTCTCCGCAGCGGAGGACGCCGACCTCATCCTCGACCTCCACCAGGGGTCGACGTCCCGCATGATTAACGAGGTGCGCGTGCGCTGTGGCCGCCACCACCGCGTCCACGACGACTGCCTCGAACTCGCGAAAGTGTTCGGCTGCGGCCACGTCCTCGACCAGAAAGGGCCCGAGGGCCAACTGGCGCGCGCCGGCCCGGACGAAGGCATCCCGACTATCGACCCGGAACTCGGCGGGAGCGTCGGGTTCGACGAGGAGTCCATCGAGTACGGCGTCGACGGCGTGTTCAACGTCCTCCACTACTACGGCTTCCTCGACGGCGACGTCGACACCGAACCCCAGACGCGCGCGAAGGACTTCGACCGGTACGGCTCCCCGGTCGGCGGCATCGTCGAATTCCAGAAAGCCCTCGGCGAGGACGTCCGCGCCGGCGACACCCTCTTCGAAGTCACGGACGTCTTCGGCACCCTGAAAGCCACCGTCACCGCGGACAACGACGGCGTCTTCTGGCGCACTCGCCGCCTCCCACAGGTCGCCACCGGCGAATACGTCTGCTCGGTAGGGACTGACGTCGATACCTACTAGCCCACTTTTTGCTCTGCGGGGGTCGCCTGCGGCGACCCCCTCGGCAAAAGCTCGGGGAAAACCACTCCTCACTCCCGCCGGCAGAGCAGGGCTCTGCCGTGCTACCGTTCGCGTTCGGCTCACGGGAACTCCGGTCGCTCGTCGGCCTGCGCTCGTTCGCGCGTTCCGCGGCGCTCCGCGCCGCGCGCCGCTCACTCGCGCAGTGGACCGCTCGCGCCTGCGGCACTCGCGGATGCTCCGCAGACCGCCACGCTCAGGTAAACCGGTCTTCACTGTTCCCGTATGCTCGAATGCCGTTCCTGCGGCCGGACGTACGAGTCCGGCGTCGACGAGCCGTGGCGCTGCGAGTGCGGGCACGCGCTGGACTTCGCCGAGCGGCCGCTGCCGGCGAGTAGCGACCCGGCCGTCGACCCGCGCGAGGGCCTGTGGGCGTTCGACGACTTCCTCCCGGTCGGCCGCGAGGTGACGCTGGGCGAGGGGTGGACGCCGCTGACCGACGCCGCCCACTGGGGCGCCGAGTTCAAACTGGACTACGTGTTCCCGTCCGGCAGCTACAAAGACCGCGGCGCGGCGCTGACGCTGTCGCGCGCGGTCGAACTCGGCGTCGAGCGCGTCGTGGAGGACTCCTCAGGGAACGCGGGCGCGGCCATCGCGCAGTACGCGGCGCGCGCCGGCGTCGACGCTGACATCTACGTGCCGGCGGACGTCAAGCAGTCGAAACTGGACGCCATCGAGGCGGCGGGCGCGACGCCCGTCCGCGTCGAGGGGTCGCGCCAGGATGTCACGGACGCGTGCGTGAAAGAAGCAGTGGGCGGCGACGCGTGGTACGCGAGCCACGCGTGGAACCCGGCGTTCTATGCGGGGACGTCGACGTTCGCGCTCGAACTCGCGGCGCAACGCGACTGGTCGGTGCCGGACGCTGTCGTCCTGCCGCTCGGGCACGGCACGCTGTTCCTCGGCGCGTACCGCGGCTTCACGGCGCTCCGTGAGGCGGGGTGGACGGACTCGGTGCCGCGGCTGTACGGCGTGCAGGCCGCCGGCGTCGCGCCAATCGTGGCGGAACTGCACGGCGCCAGCGAGGCGGGGACGAACGACGTCGCGGACGGCATCCAGATTTGCGAGCCGGCGCGGAAACCCCAGATTCTGGACGCCATCGACGCGACCGGTGGCGACGCGGTCGCGTGCAGCGAGGCGGCGACCGAGCGGGCGCTGGACGGACTCCACGAGCGCGGCTTCTACGTCGAACCGACGAGCGCTGTCGCCGTCGCGGGACTGGACGCGTACCGCGAGCGCGGCGCCATCGACCCGTCCGAGGACGTCGTGGTGGCGCTCACGGGCAGCGGCCTGAAGCAGTGACTGCTGGCGTCCGTCGAAAGCGGCGTGAAGCAACGAGTGCTGGCGCGTCGTCGTCGCGCCAGCGAGCGCGCGCTGCGTTAGCAGCGCGAGTCGGGCGTTAGCGGCAGTCCGCGAGCGCGACGAAGTCGCTCTCGTCGGCGGTCAGCCAGTGCGTGACGAGTTCGTCGCCCTCCGCGTCGACGGGGAACAGCGTGGCGCGGCGGCCGTCCTCGTCGTCCTCGACGCGGCAGTCGAGCCGCCGCACTGAGGCGTCGCCGTCTGCCGTCTCGGTTGCGACCCGGTTCTCCTCAGTCTGCGTGCGGCGGTCGCGTCGCATGTCTGTCCGTACGCCGCCCACCGGGATAAAGCGTTGTGGGCGGGTGTGGCGTTCTCACACACCGGGAATCGGGCCACAGAGAGCGAGGAGGTCGAGAACGGAGTCGTCTGGGTGTCTCGGACGCGGTACTGTTCGGCGTCCTACCGTTCCGGGTGGACGGGCGCGTCCCAGTCGCCGCGCACGAGCGGTTTCGCGACGTGGCGGCGGGCGCGCGGCGGCACCTCGTACCACCCGCGCTCCAGGTCCCGGTCGATTTCGCGCTCGACCTTCCCCGGCGCGGTCGTCCCGCAGTCACGGCAGCGGTAGCCCTGGTCGGCGCCCGCACTCTCCATCGTCGCGCCGCACTCCGGACACGTCGGCGTGACGGCTTCCGTGATGTCGAGGTCGCGGACGGCGAACTTCTCCAGTTTGAGGGTGCCGTCGCTGACCTCGCCGCAGACCGTCAC
>JBDGQF010000129.1:0-3945 GCA_042219255.1 Halobacterium sp.
GCGAGCGCGGCCTGGCAGTCGTCGAGGTGTTCGCGTATCTGGCTCTCGCGGCGGCGCTCGAAGCGGTCCTGGCTGAACCCGCCCTTCGAGTGCTTGCCCTTGACGTCGCTCTCGAACCCCTCGAAATGGACGCGCTCGGGCGTGCGGTCGTCGACTTTGTACACCCCGAGCGCGAACAGGTCGGCGCGCACGACGGCGAGCGCGTACCGGCCGGTGGGCGCGACCCACTCGCGCTGGACGCGCGCCGTGCGGCCGTACTCGCAGAACGCCTCCGGTGGGTTCGGCGGCCGGAGCGCCGCGGAGAGCAG
Organism: Halobacterium sp.; assembly: GCA_042219255.1. Lineage (GTDB taxonomy): Archaea > Halobacteriota > Halobacteria > Halobacteriales > Halobacteriaceae > Halobacterium. Next base: position 309 of record JBDGQF010000129.1, read on the forward strand.
GCCTTCGCGGTCGCGGACGACGAGGCAGGGCGCGGCGCGCTCGACGAGTGGCGCGCGGTCGCCGAACGCCTCTCGGACGTCCGCTGGCGGGTCATTCGGCACGTACGCCGTCAGGACGCCCTCCTCGGTGCTCTCCACGCTGTCGAGGAGTGCGAGCACGCGATCGCGGCGCTCGCCGCGCAGCTCGCGGCGGCCACGGAACTCCGGTTCCGTGCCCTCGCCCTCGGCACCGCTCTGCAGGCGTTCGACGCGGTCTTCGAGTTCCGTCACCCGGTCTTCCAGTTCGTTCACGCGCTCCTCTGCGGCCTGCCTGTCGCGGACGGCCTCGCTGCGGCGCTCGCTCTCCGCTTCCAGTCGCTCCGCCAGGGACTGCTTCTCGGCCTCCAGTTCCTCGATGCGCTCTTTGAGTTCCGCGCGCCCGAGGAGTCTGTCCAGCATGAGAGGACGGCGGCGGGCCGCGGACAAAGGCGTTTCCCCCGAGCCTACGGCGTCAGGACGCGCGCGGCGACCCCGGGTCGGAGCAGCGACGTCGGCGGTTCCTCCATGCTGAGCACGCGGCCGTACGCCATCGCGACGTCGCCGTCCTCGTGGGCCGTCTCCACGAGGCGCGTGACGTACCGGTCGAACAGCCGCGTGCCCAGCGACTGCGAGCCCGCCGTCTCCTCGTATGCGAGGTCGGCGCTGGTCGCCATCATCCACGCGATGTCCACGACGTCGCTGGCGCGGTCGAAGAAGCGCCGCGGCAGGTCGTCGACGCCGCCGTCCGCGAGCGCGTGGTGGAGGAGGACGGCCTCCAGCGCCGCCACCGACATCCCCTGGCCGTAGACGGGGTTGAAGCTCGCGACGGCGTCCCCGACGACGACGAGGTTGTCCGGGTACCGGTCGAGCGCCTCGTAGCGCCGCCGGCGGTTCGACGGGAACGGGTAGTGGTCGATGTCGTCGTCCTCGACGTCGTACTCGTCGAGGAGTGCGGCCACGTCGTCCAGCGGCACGTCGGCGGCGAACTCGCGGAGGCCGGCGACGTCCGTCGGCGGGTCGTCGCCGTGCACGCCCTGCATCGTGAACAGCCAGCGGCCGTCCTCGATGGGGAACACGCCGCCGCCGCGGGTGCGCGGTGGCGCGGGCGGCGCGAAGAACGCGCGCCGGTCGTCTGGCTGTCGTTCGAGGACGACGGTGCTGTAGGACACGTCCACGTGCACGTCTTCGACGGGCGGCCGGCCGTAGCCGTGGTCGGCGAGCCAGTCAGGCGTCTTCGACGTGCGCCCCGTCGCGTCCACGACGAGGTCGGCGTCGAGTTCCTCGCGGTCGCCCGACGCAGTCCGGACGACGACGCCGTCGACGGCCGCTGCGTCGTCGCCGGTCTGGTAGTCGAGGAACTGGGTGTCGCCGCGGAGGGTGACGCCGCCGCGGTCGGCGAGCCGCGACCGCACGGTCGCCTCGAACAGCGGCCTGCTGGCGGCGTACATCACCATCGGCTCCGGGCCCGGCGCGAGCAGGCCGCCCGCCTCGTAGTGAATCAGGTCGGTCGTCCAGTCTATCATCAGGCCGCCCTCGGCCACGAGGTCTTCGCCGTAGCCCGGGAAGAGGTCTTCCAGCGTGGCGCGCCCCGCTTCCAGCAGCACGTGCGGGTGGCGTGCCTGTGGGACGCCGCGGCGCGCGACGGCGCCGTCGGCCAGCGGGTCGCGGTCGAGGACTGTCACGCGGTCGAAGTGGTCGTCCAGGACGCGCGCCGCCATCATCCCCGCCATGCTCGCACCGAGGACGACGGCGTGGTCGCCGGCGCGGCCGCTACGCTCCTGGTCGTACCGCGGGACGTCAGCCAGCGTCACAGTGACTCCCCCATACCGGTGGCTGGCGCGATGACGTGTTAACTGTTCGCAAGAATTTCGCAGGAGGAGCGCGTGAAACGTCCGGCCGCTACACTGCGCCCATGTCGACGAGGCGCGCGGCGTGGTCGCGTTTCGCGAGGAAGACTTCCTCCAGCGACGGCGGGTTGTCGACGTCGATGGCGTCGAGTACGTCTTCCGGGACGGCGAGCGTCCGTTCGGGGACGTCGTCGCCGCCCTCGACGGCGAGGTGGGCGGCCCCGAGTTTCATGACGAGCGGGAGGTCTGTTCGGACGAGCGCGTCGTCGTCGTCCGCGTACAGTTGCGCGTTCACCTGCTCGTGGTGGCGGCTGTTGATGGCGGCGCGGTCGCCGCCGGTCGGTTCGACGTACAGCCGTCCGAGGTAGTAGCCGCTGGAGAACGCCTCGAACATGTGTGCCAACGTTTGCCACGGAAATACATAAGCGCTCCGCCCAATCCTTAAGCCGTCGCGCAGTTCCACCGGAGAGCAGACACCCTTTTCCCCGCGCGGGGCTAACTCCGGGTGAAGATGGACTCGGGGGCACTGCTGGACATACTCGGCAACGAAAACCGGCGGCGCATCCTCCGACTACTCGCGCGCAAACCCTGTTACGTCACCGAGATTTCCGAGTACATCGGCGTCAGTCCGAAAGCCGTCATCGACCACCTCCGCCGCCTCGAGGAGGCCGGCCTCGTCGAGTCCCAGGTCGACGACCAGCGCCGCAAGTACTTCCACATCGCCGAGAACCTCCGCCTCGAGGTACGGCTGTCGCCGTTCGACTTCGGCGCGAAGTCCGCGTACCCGGCCAGCGCAGACCTCGACCTGACGCGCTGCCAGCACGTCTCCATCCGCATCCAGCAAGACCGCGAGGACGACGTCGCCGACCTCGCCGGCCGCCTCCAGGAACTCAAAGACCTCGAGCGCGAACTGTCGCTCGCCCAGCGCTGGGTGCAGGGACGCCTCGCGGACGTCCAGGGGCGCCTCGCGGACGCGGTCGGCGACGGCCACGAGCGCCTGTACGCTGACGTCTTAGCGGCGCTCGCGGACGGCGACCACACCGTCGGCGCGCTCGCGGCCTCGCTGGACGCGCCGGAACCGCTCGTCGAGGGCGTCCTCGAGACGCTCGAAGAGCAGGGCGTCGTCACGCAGGCCGACGGCGAGTGGCGCATCGTCGAGTAGCCGCGTCGGCCTGACGTACCGCCGTCACGGCGCCGAGTAGCAACCTTTTCCACCGCGGGCGGGATACGTCCGTGCATGACAGCAGACACCGGCGACCGCGTGCGCGTCGAGCGCGACGGCACCACCCACGAGGGCGTGTTGTTGCCGTCGGCGTCGCCCGACCACCTCGTCGTGAAACTCGACTCGGGGTACAACGTCGGCGTCGACCGGGACGCCGCGGCCGTCGAAGTCCTGGAGCGCGACGTCTACGACGTGGAGAGCGAGGGCGCCGAGGAGGCCGCCTCCGAGGTCGAGTTCGACGACGACCTCCCGACGATTGCGCTCATCTCGACGGGCGGCACTATCGCGTCGACCGTCGACTACCGGACGGGCGCGGTCACCGCGCAGTTCGACGCCGAGGACGTCCTGCGCGCGGTCCCCGACCTCGCGGGGCGCGCGAACTACCGCGGCCGCGTCGTCGCGAACATCCTCTCGGAGAACATGGAACCGCCAATCTGGCAGGAACTCGCGGAGGCGGTCTCCGAGGAAATCGAGGCGGGCGCGGACGGCGTCGTGGTGATGCACGGCACGGACACGATGCAGTACTCCGCGAGCGCGCTCTCGTTCATGC
>JBDGQF010000395.1:0-3921 GCA_042219255.1 Halobacterium sp.
TCACAACACGTCAAAGCGTGGCGACAGTACTCTTGGTGGACGCGGCCGTAGTGTCGCGTATGCCCTCGCGCCTGTACGAGGAGTGTCCGGCCTGCGGGTGGGCCCCGGAGTGCGAGTACGTGCGCGACGACAGGGAGCTGGGGAGCGAGGCGCGCCACGAGCGCGTCGTCGAGCACGTGCGCTCGACCGACGACGTGTTCCACGACCGCGTCGAGGACGTCGTGGAGCAGGTCTGAGGCGCCCACCCGTCGAGACAGAACCGTTTTCCCGGTCGACTGCGAGCGTCCCGGTATGTTCGAGAAGTCGACCTGGATTCGCCTCCCGCGGAACGTCGTGGTCGGCCACGACGTGCTCTCACAGACCCGGGAGGTCGTCGTCGACACCCACCTGACTGGGCGGCCGCTCGTCGTCACCAGCGAGACGCCCCGCGAGGTGGCGGCCGACCGCATCGTCGCGCAGTTCGAGGCGGCGGGCGACGACGCCGAACTCGTGGAAGTCGAGGAGGCGACGTTCGACGCCGTCGAGGACGTCTTGGACGTCGCACGCGGCATGGACTCGGTCGGCTACCTCGTCGGCGTCGGCGGCGGGAAGCCAATCGACATCGCGAAGATGGCCAGCGACCACCTCAACGTCGGGTTCGTGAGCGTGCCGACGGCGGCGAGCCACGACGGCATCGTCTCCGGTCGCGGCTCCGTCCCGGAGGGCGACACGCGCCACTCCGTCGCCGCGGCGCCGCCCATCGCCGTCGTCGCGGACACAGGCGTCATCGCGGACGCGCCCTGGGAGCTCACGACCGCCGGCTGCGCGGACATCATCTCGAACTACACCGCGGTGAAGGACTGGCGGCTCGCCGAACGCCTCCAGAACGTCCCCTACAGCGAGTACGCGGGCGCGCTCAGCCAGATGACCGCGGAGATGCTCGTGGACAACGCCGAGTCAATCAAGCCGGAACTGGAGGAGTCGGCGTGGGTCGTTGTGAAGGCGCTTGTGTCCTCTGGCGTCGCGATGTCCATCGCGGGGTCGTCGCGGCCGGCGTCCGGCAGCGAACACCTCTTCAGCCACCAGTTAGACCGCATCGCGCCAGGGAAGGCGCTGCACGGCCACCAGGTCGGCGTCGGCTCCATCCTCGCGGAGTACCTGCACTCCGGCGAGCAGGGCGAGTGGGAGGCCGTCCGGGACGCGCTCGCGGCGCTGGACGCGCCGACGACCGCCGCCGAACTCGGCATCAGTGAGGACGAACTCCTGGACGCGCTCACGTCCGCCCACGAGATTCGCGACCGGTACACGATTCTCGGGACGGGCATCAGCGAGGACGCCGCCCGCGAGGCCGCGGTGAAGACCGGCGTCATCTAGTCCGGGACGTCCCCGAGCGCCGCGGCGTCCAGCGTCCAGAGCGCGCTCCCGCCGACCGTCGCCTGCACGGACAGCATGCTCGCGCGGTTCAGGACGAGCGCGGACGCGAGTTCGCCGATGGAGTGCGGCGTGAGCGCGACGAGCAGGCCGCCGAGCGCGGCGTCCACGGGGCCGATGCCCGCGGGCAGCGGGACGGCGCGCGCGAACCCGGAGACGGTGACGGCGACCATCGCGACGGCCGGCGACACGACGACGCCGACGGCGAGCAGGCTGGCGAACAGCGGGACGGTCCAGCAGACCCAGGTCGCGTGCGCGGCGAGCACGACGCCCGCGAACCGCGTGCGGTCTTCCGCGAGCGCGCCGAGCGCGCCGAAGAACTCGTCCAGGCCGGTGCGCGCGTCCCCGAACTCGACCGGGCCCTCGTAGTTCGGCACCGTGCGCGCGAGCACCGGGTGTGCGAGCGTCGTGACGCGGGCGACGGCGCGCGCGACCCAGTCGCGGTACGCGCTCAGCGCGGCGACGACGGCGACGGCGGCGCCGAGCAGGACGGCGAACGCCGCGACGGCGTCGACGACGCCGGCCGGATTGTGGCCCGCGACGGAAACGCCGACGAGGCCGAGGCCGCCGACGACAGCGGACGCGACCATCATCACGAACTCCCAGCTAGTGACGCCGGCGAGCGCCTCGCTGACGCTGACGTCGCCGTGCCTGCTGACCGTGTACGCGACGAACCCGCCGCCGCCGACGTTCCCCGCGGGGAGGAGGTTGCGCACGATTGCGCCGCCGATGAACGCGCGCCGGGCGAGGGACGCGCGCGTGCTGCCCACCGGAAACCCGAGCGCGAGCCGCGTGCCCTCCGCGCCCGTGAGGAGCGCGAGCGTGGCGGCGAGCGGCGCGAACGCGAACAGGACTGGGTCTGCGTTCCGGAGGTTGTCGAGCACGCGCTCCCAGCCGACGCCGTAGAGCAGCGCGGCGGCGACCAGGGCGGCGACGAGGAACCGGAACGCGACGCGGCGGCGGTCGAACTCCACGGTCGTACCTCGCGGGCGCCTGTCAAAAACCGTGGGGGCGGCGGAGGCGCGCGACCCGCCGGCCGACCGCGGGGTGCAGCGACACGAGCGCGACGGCGCGCGGGCGCTCGACGGGGAGGAGGCCGCGGTCGGCGAGCGTGGCGAGCGCGCGCTCCATGGCGTCGGCGCCGACGTGGTGGGCGGCGTACGCGTCGGCGTCGAACTCCGTCCACCGGACGAGCGGGCCGACGGCGAGCAGGAGGACGCCGGAGACCAGTACCGAGGGGAGGAACGCGTGGACGACGCCGGTCGCGGAGAGGAACACTGGCGCGAGCGCGGCGCCGGACGCGAGCAGGCGGCCGGCGACGTGGTTGCGGTGGTGGTGGCCGGCCTCGTGGGCGACGACGGCGGCCGTGGCGTCGGCGTCCAGCGTGTAGAACAGCGCGTCGGTGACGAAGACGTACCTGAACCCTGGGAGGACGCCGGCGGCGACGGCGTTCGCGACGGGGTGGCGTCCGGTGTCGACGACGCGGACGCGGAGGCCGTCCGCGCACGCCGGGACGGCGTCGGCTTCGGCGTCAGTCGGCCGCCTGACTGGCCCGTACCTGGCGACGACCGGTGGGAGGACTGCGACGACGAGCGCGGCGGCGCCGACGACTGCGGCGACGCCCGGGAGGCCAGGTGGGGCGGCGAGCCACGCGGCGACGACGACGAATGCGGGCGCGAGGAGGAACGCGACGAGCGCGGCGAACCGGCGGACGGTCGCGGCGTACTGGACTGCGTTGCCGGTGACCGTCGCCCACGCGGGGCGTGTGCCGAGGTGGACGGCGAGCGCCGGCAGGAACCCGCCGACGAAGACGGTGCCGGCGAGCGCGCCGAGCACGCCGACCGCGTCCGGGCCCGGGACGGCGGTGGCGACTGTCTCGTCGAGCGTGGAGTGCGTGACGGTGTTCACGCCCGTGAGCGCGGCGGTCACCTGGAGGACGCGGTTGGCGCGCCGCAACCTGGTCGCCGCCGCGACGCGGTCGGGAGTCCGGACTGCGGCCGCGCCGGCGGCGCGACTCAAGACGTAGGCGACCAGCGGGAGCGCGAGCAGGACGGCGGCGTGCATCTACCCAGAGGGTACGCGCGGCGTCACCAAAAAGCACCGGCGGGCGCTGCGTGCGGACGCGAGCGAGCCGCCGGGTCGCTCAGACGTGTTCGTCGAGGAAGTCGACGACGGCGCTGTACGCCGTAATCTTGTTCTCGAGTTTCGTGAAGCCGTGGCCCTCGTCCTCGAAAATCAGTTTCTCGGTGGGGACGTGCTCGCTGGCCTCCGCGACGATTTGCTCGGCTTCCTCGACGGGGACTCTGGGGTCGTTCGCGCCGTGCAGCACCATGAGGGGCGCGCGAATCTCGTCGGCGTGGTTGACGGGGCTGATGGACTCCAGGAACTCGCGGTCGCGTTCGAGGCTGCCGTACTCGGCTTCGCGGTGCGAGCGCCGCCAGTCGCCCGTGTTCTCGAGGAACGTGACGAAGTTCGCGATGCCGACGACGTCGACGCCGGCGGCCCACAGGT